>CAYGQG010000009.1:7837-26597 GCA_964351955.1 uncultured Micavibrio sp.
TGAACGATGTTATTCACCTTTTGAATTTTGGCGGTGTCGCGGGTGTTTGTGTATCCGCCAATGTTAAAGAAGTCGGTGAACCGTTGAGAGTGCGGGTGCTCGGTGGTATCGAGCGCAAAGGCAAGTTGTTGAACATCAAGCAAGCCGCTTTGTTCAAACCAGCCTCTACATTAAAAAGTGATGTGCCGTTGATTATCACCACGGGTACGGCGATGGATAGCGGGAAGACAACCGTGGCTATCGAGATTGTCAAAACCCTGACGCGGATGGGCATGAAGCTGGCGGGTGCGAAGCTGACCGGTGTTGGCGCGCAACGGGATTTGTTCAAGATGCAGGATTACGGCATTTTCAACGGCGTTTCTTTCGTTGACTGCGGCGTAACCTCGACGGCGAATATGCCCGATGATGAAATGACCGCGGTGGCCAAAGGTGCGATCGAGCATTTATCCAAATCCAATCCCGATGCGATCATGATCGAATTTGGTGACGGTATGATGGGTAAATACGGTGTTCATGCGATTTTGGAAGATGCCGAAATTCAGAAGAATGTACGTTTCCACATTGGCTGTGCGCGGGACCCTGTGGGCGCGATTGGCTTGGCCAATGCGTGCGAAGAGCTTGGATTGCCGCTTGATGTACTCAGCGGTCCTGTGACTGACAACCAAGTCGGTAAGGACATTTTGAAAGAACGGCTCGGCATTCTGACCTATAACGCGTTCAACCCTGACAACCAGTGGCTTGATCTGATTATCGCGAGATGGGCAATGGAGATGCAAGATGCAGCCTAAGCTTAAAGCCAGCATTATCGGCATTACAGGCTACACCGGACTGGAACAGTTACGGTTGTTGCTTGCGCATCCGCATGTCGAGATCGCTCACCTAACATCGCGGCAGCATGAGAATACGCCGATTGGCGAAGTGTATCCGCATCTGGCGCATCTGGATTTGAAAATCACAAACACCGATCATAATAAAGTTGGTGCGGACAGTGATGTTGTATTTCTCGCGCTACCCCACAAAACCGCGCAGGATGTTGTTGCGGATTTGCACAGTAAGGTGAAGGTCATCGATCTATCCGCCGATTACAGGCTGGATGATGTCGAGACGTATGAGAAATATTATCAAGAGCATAATCACCCTGCTCTTTTGAAAGATGTGGTATACGGCGCGCCGGAATTTCATCGGGATGCGATTAAGGGTGCGGATACAGTTGCCAACCCCGGTTGCTTTGCCCTACTGGCGCAGATCATGCTGTATCCGTTTGCAGGATCAATCGAACATGCCGACATTATGGCGGTGACGGGGTCAAGCGGGTCAGGTAAATCGGCGAGTGACGGTACGCATCACCCGATTAGAAGTCACAACATGAAAAGCTACAATATCAACAAACACAGACATATTCCCGAAATCACCAGAACCGCCAAAATTGACGAAACACAATTGAACTTCGTGCCTACATCAGGGCCGTTTGTACGGGGCATTTTCGCAACCGCGTTTGTGAAGACCAACGCCGAACCTGCGCTTTACAAAGACGAGCCGTTCGTGCGGGTGATGGATACAGTGGCCTTGGCGAATATCGTCGGTTCGAATTACTGCGACCTATCATTCCAGAAGACTGATGGCGGTTACATCGTGCAAGGCGCGCTAGATAACCTTGTCAAAGGCGCAGCAGGATGCGCCGTACAAAATATGAACCTGATGTTCGATTTGGATGAAACAGCAGGGCTATCAAGCTTAAGCCCGCTATACCCGTAAAAGAGAGATTATGTTGAAACGTAAAAATAAAATGCCGGAATTTTTCATTAACGCCTTCTACGAAAGTAAGTTTAAGGACAATTTTTTCGTGATCAAAGCAGGCGGAAAAATCATCGAAGATGATGCGGCGCTAAATAATTTATTGGCGAATATCCGCGAGCTGACTTTGCAGGGAATTAAAATCCTGCTGGTTTATGGCGGTGGCCGCGTCATGGATGCCGAGGCCGAAGCCCGCGGTATCGAAGTTAAAAAACATGAAGGTCGTCGGATTACCGATGCCGATACAATGAACATCATGAAGCAAGTGGTTGGCGGAGAGCTTTCGCTCAAAGTTTCCAGCACGATGGCGAAGAACAATCTTGAAGGCTTGTCCTTAAATGCTGTTCCTGCGGATTGGATGGATGTGAACTTGCGCGACAAAGAACCCGTAGATTTCGGCTTCGTCGGTGAAATCGACAATGTACACTCACGCCCGATCAATCGTCTGTTCCGTACAACGAACTTTGTTGCCTGTGCCTGCCTTGCCATGACGAAGGACGGCACGGTTTGTAACATCAATGCGGATACGATTGCGACACAACTCGCGATCGGCACGAAGGCGCATAAACTCATGTTCCTTTCCGATGTTGATGGCGTGCAGATCGACGGCAAAGTTGCAGGTGTTATTACATGCGATCAGATTGACGGATACATCGCCGACGGTACAGCCACAGGCGGCATGAAAGTGAAGCTGACCAACTGCAAATCTGCACTGGATGCGGGCGTGCGGCGCATACACCTGATGAGTGGCTTGCGCAAAGATGCGTTAAAGAAAGAGATTTACGAGCCTGTAGGACCGGGCACGATGTTATTCGCCGAAGAAGAACGGCAATCATACGAGAATGAAGTCGAAGCGCAGAAATTGATCGAAGGACAGAAAGGGTAAGTTATGAGCAGCGAAGTAAAAGAGATTATTGAGGAATCATTCGGGTATTTAGTCAAAACCTACGCGCCGCAACCTGTCGTAATGGATTACGGCAAGGGCTGCTACGCCTATGACACCGATGGCAAGAAATACGTCGACTGCGCCGCCGGCATTGCGGTTGCCTCGCTCGGTCATGCGCACCCTGCTCTGTTAGAAACCATTAACAAACAAGCGGCACGGATGATGACATGTCAGGCATCCTACGCGACAAAAGAAAAACTGGATGCGGCCAAATTGCTGGTCGAGCATAGCTGCTTTGATCAGGTTTATTTTTCCAATAGCGGAACGGAGAGCGTTGAAGCCTCTTTGAAATGCGCACGTAAATGGGCTTACGATGAAAAAGGCCCAGACGCGAACGAGATTATCGCGTTCAGAAAATCTTTCCACGGACGGACATATGGCTCAGCCAGTGTAACCGAAAAATTCCATAGCCAACCATTCTTCGCGCCATATCTGGGGGGCATTCAATGGGCCGATTTCAACGACATCAACAGTGTCGAAGCGCTCATATCGACGGAGAAAACAGCCGCCGTTATTATCGAGCCTGTACAGGGCGAAGGTGGTTTGACCCCTGCGGATACGGAATTCCTCAAAGCGTTGCGCGCGTTATGTGACAAGCATAATGTCTGTTTGATTTTCGATGAGGTACAAGCCGGCTTTGGTCGCTTGGGTACTTTGCATGCATATGAAGCTTTCGGTGTCGAACCCGACATCGCCGCATGGGCGAAAGGTATGGGTTCGGGCTTCCCCGTTGGTGCTATGGCCGCGAAGGAAAAATTCGGCAAAGCGATTGTCGTCGGCACACATGGCACGACCTATGGCGGAAACCCGTTGGCATGCGCAGTTACCGCAACCGTGATGAAGGAAATGCTAAAACCCGGTTTCATGGACCATGTAAACAAGGTCTCAAAAGTATTCGCTGACGGTTTGGAAGAGATCAAGCGCAGTTCCAACAAGATTAAAGATGTCCGTATCAAGGGACTGATGATCGGTGTTGATACCGTGTTCGATATCAAGAACGTACTTAGCGGTTTGCAGAAAAACGGCATGATGGCTACGCAAGCAGGTAAAGAGACATTGCGGATTACACCGCCATTGATCATGACGGAAGACGAAGCGAAGGAAGCTTTGGCCATTATCAAAAAGACATTGAGCGAATTGGAAGAGTAATGAAACCAATCAAACATTTCATCGACTTACAGGATTTCGATGCTGCGACGCTGAAAGCGATTTTGAAAAAAGCGCATGCGTTGAAGGCTGAAAAATTTAACCCGCCGCAGATTTTTACCGGTCTGACGTTGGCGATGATGTTTGATAAACGCTCGACCCGTACACGGATGAGCTTCGAAGTCGCGATGAAGCAGCTCGGCGGTCATACGGTTGTGATGAACAAGGAAGAATCCCAGATCGGCGGTGCGGAAAGCATTGAAAGTACAGCGCTGGTTATGTCGCGGTTTGTCGATGCCATCATGGTGCGGATGAGCAACCACGAAGACTTTCTGGAGCTTTGCAAATACTCGCAAGTCCCCGTGATCAACGGTATGACGAACCGTTCCCACCCCTGCCAGATTATGGCGGACCTGATGACGATCGAAGAAAAACTGGGCAGCGCCGAGGGTAAAAAGATCGCGTGGTTTGGTGATTACAACAATGTTTCACAGAGTTATATCGAGGCTGCGCCGTTGCTCGGATTTGAATTCGTTATGGCTTTGCCGGAAGATTTGAACGGCAACGTTCCGGATGGTGTCGCCTTTACCAATGATGCCAAAGAAGCCGCGACTGGCGCAGATGTGATCGTCACCGATACATGGGTGTCGATGGGGCAAGAAGGCAAAGATATCGAAAAATTCTGGCCGTATCAGGTGAATGCAGAGTTTATGGGCCACGCAAATGATGATGCGATCTTTATGCATTGTCTGCCGATGCATGAATGGGAAGAAGTTTCCGAGGATGTCGCCAAGGGGCCGCAATCGGTTATCTTTGATGAAGCGGAAAACCGCCTACATGCGCAAAAAGCAATCCTCGCATGGTGTCTGGAAGACGCAGGCGTGAGCGTCAATCAAAACAGTTTTGATTTTAGATCTTAACCTCGGGCTGCGTCCATACATACGGTATTCGGCTCATATTTCTCGCCGCGCATCTATGCGCCATAAGACGCATCTTCTCATAAACGCCGTTATTGCTTTCCTCTCGGGCTTGCATCTCACGTTCTATATCGAGAGGAGATATGTACCCCTTAGGATTAGCCTCAGACCATAGCGCCACGCTGCGTTCGGATGCTTTTACATGCACCAGCTTGTTGTCGGTACGTGTACGGTTCATCCAGGCATTCAAAAGAACCTCTTCCTGATGCGGAAACTCATCCATATCAACCGTGACATAAACTTGATCAGCCATTTCAACGGCTAATGGCAGCTCATCTGCCATATCGATTGTACGGGCATTCAGTCTGATGCCTTTGCTACGGTATAAATCATTAACACCGGTACATAGCTGAAACGCGCTTGGCAAATCAGCAGGATGCGTGACATCCAGTATACCGACCTTATCAAAACCGCCAGCGTTCAAGGTTGTCGCCATGCGCGCCGTTAGAAAAGAAGCACCAACGGATGAACGATCCAGATTACCGACAATCAAAGCTTCGTCACCTCTTTTTTGTCCGGCGAGTTCTTTGGCGATAAGCCATGTTCGTGTTGATTGAGGTTCGCGGTCTATGGACGCGTTTACAACATTCATGTCTGTGATGAGTTTATTCACAACGCAGGAAAGATGACCGGCTGCAGTCGCGTTTCTTCGATTGAGCTTTTCCCAACCGTCGATGAAACGGTTAAAGGCGGCGGGGTCATATTCGCCTTCATTACGCACACCCAACACAAAATGCAACATGCGTTCATAAGCATCCTGACCGGTTAGAACTTCGTTTTGTGAATTTTCAAGCAGCTTGGGGAAAGTTGCGAAATCTTCGGCAGCACCAAACCAAATATTACGCGCACATTTTTCGGCACAAAAAACCTGAGAACCGAGTTTTTGGCTTTTCCAGTTATTCAATTCCGGTGTCTCGCTGGATTTTTGAAAATCGACAACAACGAGCTCCGCTAATGTGACAGGCTTTGTGGGCATGTCAGGTCCTTTTTTGAATTAAGTTGAGCACTATAGTGAAAATTATGGAAACATTCAACCGTGTTTGCCCTATTTAATGTACTTTTTGCCACATTATGTGCACTGCAGCAATACGGCACTATCCCAGTATCAGTAGGAGCCTTCATGATTTTGGGTAATTTTGTTTCAAAAAATAAATTCAGAAAGATTTGCGCTGTGTAAGCTCGGCGATGATTTTGATTCAGCTTTTGTCACTGCTCGATTTGCGCTACAAAAGTGTATGGCTGATCCGTTGCTTAAAATTTCAAACCTATCCGTTGATTTCAAAACCCAGAACGGGCTGTTCCGTGCTGTTGATGATGTGAGCTTTGACATCAGCAAAGGCGAAGCCGTGGCGTTGGTCGGGGAATCGGGTTCGGGTAAATCGGTTACCGCTTTATCGGTCATGCAGTTACTGCCCTATCCGCGTGCGATCCATACGCCGGAATCATCCGTTATTTTCGAGGGTGATGATTTGATCGGCAAGGGCGATAGCTTTATGCGGAGTATTCGCGGTCGCCAGATCGGTATTATTTTCCAAGAACCGCTGACGGCGCTCAACCCGTTGCACACTATCGAAAAACAAATTGCCGAAGTATTATTCTTGCACCAGAAAATGAACAAAACGCAGGCGCGTGAACGCGTGATCGAGTTGTTGAATTTGGTCGGGCTTGAGAATCTTACGACGCGTTTAAAGGCCTACCCGCACCAACTTTCGGGGGGACAGCGCCAACGTGTGATGATCGCGATGGCTTTGGCCAATGATCCGGAAATCCTCATCGCGGATGAACCGACGACCGCCTTGGATGTGACCGTGCAGGCGCAAATTCTGGAATTGCTGAATGATTTGCAAGACCGTCTTGGCATGGCGCTCTTGTTGATTACGCATGATTTGACGATTGTCGAAAAGATGGCTGACAAGGTTTGCGTCATGCAGGATGGAAAAATCGTTGAGCAGAACGAGACGAAAAAGCTGTTTAAAAACCCGAAGCACGAATACACGAAAATGTTGCTGAACGCCCAGCCTAGTGGTGATGCGATCAAGGCCGACGATAAATCTCCCGTCATTATGCAGGGTTCGAACATCAAAATTCACTTCCCGAAAAAACAGAACATCTTCGGCAAAGCCACCGAATGGGTGAAGGCCGTCGACGACATCAACATTACCGCACGCGAAGGTCAGACGATCGGCGTTGTCGGCGAAAGCGGTTCGGGAAAAACCACGCTGGGCCTTGGTTTACTCCGTCTATTAAAAGCCGATGGGACAATTGTTTTTGACGGCAAGGACATTAGTGGCGCAGATCAGAAAACAATGCTGCCCTTGCGTGAAGATATGCAGGTCGTATTTCAAGACCCATTCGGCTCTCTCTCTCCGCGTTTAAGCGTCGCACAAATTATCGGTGAGGGTTTAGAGGTTCATCGCCAGAATTTATCCCCCGCCGAGCGTGATGCGGAAGTTGTTCGCGCTCTTAACGATGTCGACATGGATCCCGAAACACGTCACCGCTATCCGCATGAATTTTCCGGCGGTCAGCGTCAAAGGATTTCTATTGCGCGTGCGCTTGCGCTGCGTCCGAAATTCATTGTACTGGATGAGCCGACTTCGGCGCTCGATTTATCGGTGCAGGCGCAGATTGTTGATTTGCTCCGTTCCTTGCAAAAGGAATACAAAATCTCCTATATCTTCATCAGCCATGATTTACGCGTCGTCAAAGCGATGGCGCATGATTTGATTGTGATGAAAAACGGTAAAGTCGTGGAAAGCGGTGCGGCGAAAGATATCTTTGATAATCCTCAGGAAGAATATACCAAAGCCCTGCTCGCCGCTGCTCTCGATCTTAAAACACGGGAAATCGCCTAGTTATTTGAAAGTGCCGGCGCTACGCATTTTTTATATTCTTCGGCGCTGACTTTTTTCCAAGTCTGGCTTTTACCAAAAAGCGGCACACCAACATAACCACGCACTTTTAACGTGCCGTCTTCGTTAATGCTAACTGTCGCTTCGTAAATATCGCCTTCGTCCGCTTTATAGATTTTTCCATCTTCCCATTCGCCAACAGCGTCTTTTGTGAAGCTATGTAATATGCGCAAACCACACATCGGATTTTCGTGTTTGGTTTCGTCCGGGTTTTTAGCGTCGTATTGCATACCGCCTTCAATGATCCAGTAGATGTCGCCGCATATTCCGTCGTTACATTCTGCGACCTTAATCACGGAACGACCATTTTCGGTTAACCAAAGACCTTCGACGGGGTCCGCCGCCTGCGCAGGGATCGTGAATAACAACACAGCGAAAAAAGCTAAAAGTCTCATATGATCTCTCCTCATATCTGTTCACGTTATAATGTAGTGTGTTTACTGCCCTTTGGCGACTCCTTCGCGTCGGGGGTCGGGCGCTCCGCGCAGTGCGGCCTTAGTCACATGGATCGCGGTCAGGCCGCTGTTTAAGGTCTTCACATCAACGTTGTGCCCGATATCAGTCAGCGGTTTTTGTTGACTGCCTTCCTCCATCTCGACCGTTTTGCCGCGCGCAACAACATGCGGCATAGCCAGCGCATCTTCTATCGGCATGTTCCAGTCGAGCACAGCGATGATCCGTTGCAAGACATAACCGATGATACGGCTACCGCCCGCCGAGCCGATGACGAGCACAGGATCGCCGCTTTGATTGAACACTATTGTAGGTGCCATGGATGATCGCGGGCGTTTACCCGCTTCTACGCGGTTGGCAATCGGCGTATTGCCTTCACCGTAAGGAATAAATGAGAAATCGGTCAGTTCGTTATTGAGCAAATAGCCGTTGACCATCATGTGCGATCCGAACGCGCCTTCGATTGTTGTCGTCATAGAGACAATATTACCGTCTTTATCGACCACACTGATATGGCTGGTGCCCGGACGGGTTACATCGGGTGCGTCTTCGTATTCCTCGGAACGAACTTGCGGCGGTGTACCCGCCTCTATTGTCTCCAGCGCTTGATCAGGTTTAATCAGCGCCGCGCGGGACATGAGGTATTCAGGATCAAGGAGCGCAACACCCGGCGTTTCCACAAAATCAGGATCGGCCATATATTTATTACGATCGGCGAATGCCAGTGCGCTAGCTTGGGCGATAAAGTTCCAGCTTAAAGGATTATCAGGGCCGAGCTTGGGAAGATCAAACTTCTCAAGCATACCCAGCATTTGAAGCAGCGTCAGACCGCCTGATGATGGCTCGCCCATCGAGCACACAATATATGTACGGTACGGACCACAGACAGGATCGCGCTTTTTCACCGCGTATTCCGCAAAATCGCTGAGGCTGAGCAAGCCCGGATTATCAGCATAGCCTTGTACGGTCGCAACAATGTTTGACGGGATTACGCCCCGATAAAATTTCTGTGCGCCGTAGAAGCTAAATTCCTTGAGCGTGTCCGCGTATTCGAGGTTATAGAGTTTGTCGCCGGCCTGCACGGGTTTGCCTTCGGGCAAGAAATAGGCGGATGTCGCAGGGAAGAGTTTTAGACGGTCTTGCGCATCATCGACCATCTTAGCCAGACGCGGCGAGACTTCGAACCCCTCCTCCGACAGCCGAACGGCATCATCAAATAATTCCATCCATGTCAGCTTGCCGTGAATTTGATGTGTTTCCTTGAGCAATGCGGGTGTTCCGGGTACGCCGACAGCGCGACCACCCACAACTGCGTCGAAAAACGCCATCAGTTCACCGTTTTGCTGAAACAGATACGGGCCGGCGAGCAATGGTGCGGTTTCGCGCCCATCATAGGTATTCAATTCTTTGATTTTAGCATCATAATGCAGCATAAACGCGCCGCCGCCGAGCCCCGAAGATTGCGGTTCGACAAGCCCCAGAACCAACTGTGCCGCCACAGCGGCATCCAGCGCGCTGCCGCCTTTTTCCAAAACCTTATATCCGGCCTCAGTTGCCAACGGATTGGCAGTGACAATCATGAAATCAGTACCTGTTGCTACAGATTTACCTTCATAATTCGTGGCAATTTCGGGCTGCGGGCGCTCGATATCCTGAGCAAAAGCCATAGGGGAGAAAGCGCATAAAAAGGCCGTAACTTGTAAAAAATGCTTAAAAATCATACAATTAATGTCTTCCCTGCTTTTTTTGCTTGCATTCCTTGATGGGGATGCTAGGAAGTGTGTGCTTTTTAGCGCTTCAAGACAAGCGCTGCTGGGCAAATTTAACCTTTATACTCTTTGAAAGGAGTGATGCACTGTGGTTAGTGTAAATGTACGCGACAACAATGTAGACCAGGCTTTGAAAGTCTTGAAAAAGAAGATGCAACGTGAAGGCATTTTCCGCGAGATGAAGCTTCGTCGCCATTACGAAAAGCCTTCTGAAAAGAAAGCCCGCGAACAGTCTGAATCCGTACGCCGCGCCCGTAAAATGGAACGCAAGCGCCGCGATCGTGACGGGTTCTAGACCTTAGACCGATTTATCCATTTTATAAAAACCGCCGCAAAGCTTTGCAGCGGTTTTTTTATCGCCTATAATCAATAAATAGGCTGCCTCAACAGATTTCAAAAAATATGAAAAAATTTATTCTTCCCGTTCTGTTTCTTATTCCCTTTGCATTAGCAGGGACAGCACTTGCACAAAACTGGATCCATTTCACGTCGAAGACCAATCTCTTTAAACTGCGCATTTACGATAATGTCGAAGAAGACATCAGCAAATTCCGCATAAGTGACAAAACGGTTATCCAATACGGACAAAGTGTTTCGACGTTTGACCAACGGGCGTTTAAAGGCGTGGTCAAAAATTATATCGTTAAATTCGAACAAACTCTGGGCTATGTGCTTAGCCAACAAGACGCGATCAGGCTGATTAAAAAAGAGCTCGACCTCTACACCGACTATTACTCCAGTCTTGGCGGTGTTCTTCGCGAGAAAAAAGAAGCGTTTGTGAAGGACGGATTCCCCGCAGGAGAAATCTACGTCAAATATGATGATCCCCAGTTGGGTGAACAAAGTATACGTATAACTATCCTTTTCACCGAAACGTCAAAAATTCGCCATATCATCAGCGGTCCCGACTCCATGATGAAGGCCTTTAAGACCAGAGAGCATTACGAATCTTTGAATGTTGATAACGGTTATGTGCAGGAAAGAGGATCGATACAAGAAGAATGGCGCGCCGTTACCTCACCGCTGCGATTATTTACGGTTTTCCTCCCTGAACCCAACACACTTTATTTTCCCAAAGAATACAGCGTCAGTAATTCAGAGCGTATTGAAGTACTCAACACCGTTTTCCATGACCCGATCTGGAATATGGATGTGTATTACAATGTCTATGGGTACCTCCCCAACGGAGAGGTTAACGACATGCGCACCCAGAGTATCGTTACCGAACGACATATCAAAAAGCACAGGCTGAACGCTGATGGAATGAAATTCAGACATATGACCATCGATGACAGGTCGGTCGGCGAGATTGCCTATGACATCATTCCGCCCAAAGGAAAACCGAATGTAAGATGGGTCAAACTGAAAATGACCCACCAAGACAACAAAGTTATCGTGCATGAACTGCTTGGTCCGCGACATCTGGTTGATTCACCGTTCTTCGATTACCTGATCAGCAACGTAAAATTTCATCCTCAACTTTACCTCACGGCTGAAGAAGCTGCGAAAATGGAGGCTGCGGAAAAGAAAGCAAAAGCTGCCAGAACTGCCGAGCTGAAAAAGCTTATGGAGCAAAAAGCCGCGGAAGAGAAAGCCGCAGAAGAAAAAAAGGCACAAGAGAAAGCTGCGCAAGAACAAGAAGAGAGCGAAGCTGAAAGCGAAAGCGCAGATTAATCCAGCAAGCGCGTTTGCAATTCCAGCCAGTCTTTTAGATCATCATCCAGATGCGGTGATATTTTCTCAAACACCAATGCGTGATAATTATTGAGCCATTCCGCTTCGGCGGAAGTCAGTGACGGTGCGTCAATCAAGTTACGATCAATCGGCGCAAAGCTGACTGTTTCAAAATCCAGCATCGGGGCCTCGTTCGAATTGAGCTGCCCCGTTTCACGAACATAAACCAGATTTTCAATGCGGATGCCGTATTCTCCGCCCTTATAATATCCCGGTTCGTTCGAGATCAACATTCCCGCCTCAAACGCGACTTTGCCACGCGGAGAAATATTAGCGGCCTCCTCATGCACGGCGAGATAGCACCCTACGCCGTGCCCCGTACCGTGCGCGAAATCAAGATTGGAAGCCCATAATGGTTGACGCGCCAAGGTATCAACTTGCGCGCCTATAGTGCCTTCGGGGAAAAGCGCAGCGGCTACGGCGATGTGCCCTTTCAAGACTTGGGTGAACCGTTCAATCATTTCTTCGGACGGATCACCTATGGCAATCGTGCGCGTAATATCGGTCGTGCCCGCAATGTTTTGGCCATCATAATATTGACCGCCGCTATCGACCAGAAACAAGCTGCCGCCACTTAGAGCCGTGTTGGTTTTTTCGCTAGAACGATAGTGCACCACCGCACCATTCGGACCGTAACCCGCAATGGTCGGAAAGCTCATTCCCTTGAACGCAGGATGTTCTTCGCGGAATTGCAAAAGCTGTGCTTCGGCATCCATTTCCGTTACATCCCCGCTTGGCGTTTTTTGATCCAGCCAGTACAGGAATTTTGTGAGCGCTACGCCGTCGGCGATATGCGCGTTCTTAATCGCTTCGCCTTCCGAAACACTCTTGATGGCTTTGGGGGCTATGCACGGGTCTTTGACGTTCTTTAGCTCAACACCCTGTCGAGTGAGGCTGCTTTTAAACCAGACAGGGGCGGAGGCAAAATCCAGCATCACAGGCCCGTCGTCCAATTGTTCCAGAACATCAAAAGCTGCAATCTCAACTTGCCCGTTCAAGTTTTTCAAAACATCTTCACCGACTTTACCTTCATCAGTAATCCAGTGAATAGGCAGAGCGTCATCTGCATATATAACGGCATAGGATAAAACGCTCGGGATGTAATCAATGTCGGAGCCGCGAACATTCAGGAGCCATGAAATTGAATCCGGCAATGTCAGAATACAGGCTTTGGCTTTCTGCTTTTGGATCGCAGCCGATATTTCGGCTTTTTTGTCTTTGACGCTGCGGCCTGCGATAGATTCATCAAAGGTCACAACCGCGCCGGCGGGTTTTTCGGGCTGGTCATCCCATATCTGATCAACCAAATTCCCTTCGACAGCTTTCATCACCGCCTGTTCTGCACCGTTTTCTATGCGGGCGATTTGATCGGCGGTGAACAGCATCGGGTCATAACCGATAATCGTGCTGTCGGCGAGATATTCATTGAGCCAGCCATGCACGCCCATATTGATACTGTCACCAACATCAAAAACCGTATCATCGACCTGTGATGCCAGTTGAAGCGTGTAGCGCCCGTCACTCATCACGCAGGCGTTATCCATCAGAATAATCGCCACACCCGCAGAGCCACTGAACCCCGTCAGCCATTTCAAACGCTCGGCATAGGGCGCAACGAATTCTCCTTGAAATTCGTCTGCCTTGGGCACGATATACCCCTCGAGCCCCTTTTCCTTCATTTTGGCGCGTAGTGCGCGAATTTTTGCCTGTGAATTGTCCATGTTCATAATACTGGCTTGGTGCGCCCCCTTTTGCTAGTGTTTTTATGAAACAAATTGAGGGCGTTATGCCATATTTATTACTCGTCATCGGCCTATTGGTCGGACTCTATGCTTTATACCGCTTTTTCCTCAATGCCGATGTGCATCAGGTTAAAGCATTTTTCCTTATGTCGATGCTGGTCATTCTGTGTGTCGCTCTGTTTACACTGGTCTTTACGGGCCGCCTTCCTGCGGCTTTGGCCATTCTGGTCGCCGTAGCTCCTTTGGCTGCGGGCTGGTGGAAGGCACAAAAAGACAGCGATGAAGGAGAGGGTATTTTCTTTGACCAGGACACAGAGATCAGCACCCGCGAAAAAGCATTGCAGGTTCTGGGGTTGGAAAAAGATGCCAATGACGAAGCCATTCAAAAAGCCTATAAACGGTTGATGCAGAAACTTCACCCTGATCACGAAGGTTCGGAATGGATAGCCGCAAAACTTAACGAAGCACGCGACTTTTTAATCGATGATTAGGGGCTTTTGAGCGCCGCACAAAATAGGCTATACAAATTTATGAGTGATTCTGAAATCAAACCTGTACGCAAAGCGATCTTTCCCGTTGCCGGACTTGGAACGCGATTTTTACCTGCCACCAAAGTCATGCCCAAGGAAATGCTGCCGATTAATGATCGTCCGTTGATCCAGCATGTTTTCGAAGAAGCGCGCGAGGCCGGCATTGAAGAGTTCATCTTCGTTACGGGTCGTCACAAACATATGCTGGAAGAGCATTTTGATTTCCAGCCGGAGTTGGAAGACACGCTCGAGGCACGCGGCAAGACCGACATGCTTGAGAAAGTCCGTGATTCCGAAATGGGCGCGGGGCAATTGTTCCTGACGCGACAGCCACGGCCCCTTGGTCTTGGTCATGCGGTGTGGTGCGCGGCGAAGTTGATTGAAAACGATCCGTTCGCCATTTTGCTGCCCGATGTTCTTATCCAAGCGCCGACAGGCTGTCTGAAACAGATGGTTGATGTGTACAACCAAACGGGCGGTAACGTTATCGCCGTTGAGGACGTACCGCGCGAGGAAACATTCAAATACGGTATTGTCGATACGGGCGGTGAGAATGCACCTGTCGGTTCCAACGGTATGGCAATTAAGGGTCTGGTTGAAAAACCAAAACCAGAGGACGCGCCATCCACGCTCTCCGTGATCGGTCGCTATATTCTGCAACCCGAAGTATTCGAGCATTTATCAGCGTTCGAGACAGGCGCTGGCGGAGAGATACAGCTTACCGATGCGATGGACAAGCTGATCGGCAAGCAGCCGTTCACCGCGATGCGCTTTGCCGGAAAGAGTTACGATTCCGGTAGCCGTCTCGGCTTTATTCAAGCCAATTTGGCTTACGCATCGGAAGATTCCGAAATCGGCGAAGACGTTAGAAAAGTCATTCGTGATTTTGCCGCAAAACTTGAAAAAGAAGACATCAATGCAGCCGCTGAATGATTTGAACACCAAATGCGGCCCGCATATATTCGCGCCGACAATCTTGCGGGAATACGACATTCGCGGACAGATCGGGATTAATCTCAACGAAGATGACGCTTACGCGCTAGGGCTGGCCTTCGGTACATGGTTGCTGCGGGAACGTGGCGGCGATATGCAGAACCATATTTGTGTCGGGTATGACGGACGGGATTCATCCCCCGCCTTGGCCGGTGCCTTGATCGGCGGATTAAACCAAACGGGATTTACAGTTGTGAATGTCGGGCTTGGGCCTTCGCCAATGTTGTATTTTGCCGTGAAGGATCGCGGCGCAGAAGCCGGAATCATGGTGACAGGGTCACACAACCCGTCCGATTATAACGGCTTTAAAATGATGACGCGCAACGGCCCTGTGTTTGGCGAACATATCCAGACTATCGGCAAGGTCGCGGAAAAAGGAGACTTCGAAAGCGGCGCTGGGCAAATCACCCATATCGATATCCGTAATGATTACGTCACGCGCCTGTTGAAAGACTTCACAGGTGAGCGCCCGATGAAGGTTGCATGGGACGCGGGCAACGGCGCGGCAGGTGAAGTTTTGCGCATGTTGACGGCAAAATTACCCGGTGAGCATACATTGTTGTTTGATGACATTGACGGCAGTTTTCCAAACCATCACCCCGACCCGACTGTTGATGCCAATCTTGTGGACTTACAAAAGGCCGTAAAAGACAACGGATGCGATCTTGGCATTGCGTTTGATGGTGACGGCGACCGTATCGGCGTGGTCGATGAAAAAGGCACGGTACTTCGTTGCGATATTCTTATGACCCTGTATGCACGTGAAGTTCTGGAGAATTATCCGGGTGCGGCAATCATCGGCGATGTTAAATGCTCTCAAGTGATGTTTGACGAGATCGAGCGTCTCGGCGGCAAACCCGTGATGTGGAAGACAGGGCATTCCCTGATTAAAGACAAGATGGCTGAGTTAGATGCTCCCTTAGCGGGCGAGCTTTCCGGGCATATCTTCTTTAACGATAAATATTACGGCTTTGATGACGCGCTTTATTGCGGGGTACGTCTTCTCAATGAAGTGGCGGCGGCTGATGGCCCGTTATCATCACTTACCGCAGATTTACCCAAGCTTCACAACACGCCGGAATATCGGGTCGAGGTTGATGAGGCGAATAAGTTCGACATCGTTCCGCAAATTGCCGCGAACCTGAAAAACAATATGCCCGACGGGTTCGAACTGGACGAAACAGACGGTGTGCGCGTGAAAAACGGTCAAGACTGGTGGTTGCTGCGCCCGTCCAACACACAAGCCGTGCTGGTGTTTCGTGCGGAGAGCGCCAGCGAGGACGGTCTGAATACATTAAAAGACATGGCCCTTCAAGAAATTGCAAAAGTCGGGTATACATTAAGCTTCGACAATTAAAGGATAAATCGGAATATGAGTATTCAAATTGATACAGGGATTTTAGAATTGATGGCCTCTAAGGTCTGCCACGACATCATCAGCCCTATCGGCGCGGTGAATAACGGCATCGAGTTCCTGACTGAAATGGGCGACAACGTCGATGAGGAAGTCGTCAATCTCATTTCCTTTAGCGCTTCACAAGCTTCGGCAAAGCTCAAAGCCTATCGCATGGCGTATGGCGCAGGTGGCGCGGATGATTCCATCAAGCCCGAAGAAGTGCACCAAGCTATTGAATCCATCGTCGCCGAAGAAGGCAAAGTTAAACAAGACTGGGACCCGTATGGCGAGCTGGGCTATGGCGATGACCGCCCGAAGGCATTCAGCAAAATCCTGATATGCGGCATGATCCTCGGTATGGAATGTTTGCCAAAAGGCGGTACGTTGCAGGTCAGAGGCGGCGAAGCCAATGAAACCATCATCATCGCCAAGGGCGAGAATGCCTGCATCCGTGAACGCACAGGCGAAGCGCTGGAGCAAAGCATCCCCCGCGAAGCATTAGAGCCTAAATACGTGCACCCGTTTTTAACAGGATTGCTGGCAAAAGCTTACGGCTTCAGCACATCCATGCATGAGGCTGAGGAAGATACAGTCCATATCCACATCAAGCTTCCGGTTGCATAGCTTTTCACAAACGATTTGCTGTCTATTCTTGATATTCCAAGATTTCAGGGAAGTGTCGGGGAATAACCGTCAGAGTTCATAGACTTTTAAGCACAACGTGCTATTTTGAAAAAGATAGTAAGTCGTGCGCCACACAATAAGCCTAAGCACGGCTCGGTTTAAAGGAGCCTCCAACATGAAAACATGCCTGATCGTTGACGATAGCAGTGTTGTACGCAAAGTAGCGGCGCGTATCGTTAAAGAACTTGGCTTTTCCTGTATAGAGGCCGAAAACGGACAAGTTGCCTATGATGCCTGTCAGGACAACATGCCCGACGCGGTTCTTCTGGACTGGAACATGCCCATCATGAGTGGTGTGGAATTTCTCGAAAAACTGAGAGAAATGAAAAACGGCAGCCACCCGAAAGTTCTTTTTTGCACGACTGAAAACGATGTCGGTCATATCCAAAGAGCCATCCGCAGCGGTGCTAATGAATACATCATGAAGCCGTTTGATAGCGAAATCATCGCGTCTAAATTCGCGCAAATCGGTCTTCTGGACGACGACGAAGACGAGTAACCCACAAAAGACTGTCCATCCCAAGCCCAATGCCACCTGCGAGCGTTGCAATGCCGCGGTTATGACGCGTTCGATTTTTATCCGGAACCTCTTCCCTTACAAGAAATTGGCACTTATATAAGAAAAAGCGTGTTAGGATAATAGGATATATGAAATTAACTGAATTCGACATCTACAGACAACTTCTGCTTGATAAGTCCGGGTTAGACATTACCCAAGACAAGACATATTTGCTGGAATCCCGTCTCAAACCCGTTGCCAAGAAATGGGGTTACCCTGCGCTCGACATGATGACCATGGCGCTTAACGGGGTGCCTGAGCCAGAATTGATTTCCGATATTGTTGAAGCAATGATGACCAATGATACGTCATTTTTTCGTGACGGAGAGCCATTCGATAATTTTGAGCAACTCGTCCTGCCGCACATGGCCGAGGCAAGAACCAAAGCCAAAGCGTTACGGATATGGTCCGCGGCCTGCTCCAGCGGCCAAGAGCCATACTCTCTGGCTATTACCATTAAAGAAGCGCAGGAAAAGAACATACTTCCCAACTGGAAGGTTCAAATTCTCGCAACAGATATATCCGATGATATTCTGCAACAGGCACAAGAAGCCCGTTACAGCCAATTCGAAGTCCAGCGCGGCCTTCCCGTACAGCTACTGATGAAATATTTCGAGCAAGACGGTGATAAATGGCAACTGAATGACAGTGTTCGCTCCATGGTCACCTTCCATAAGCTTAATTTGATCGAGGCCACACCCCGACTGGATATGTTCGATGTCATTTTCTGCCGTAATGTTTTGACTTACTTCAATGAAGAAACCAAACGCAATGTCATAGAAAACATGCTCAAACACTTGGAACCCGACGGGTTTATGATTGTGGGCAGGTCGGAAGATCCGCTGGGTATTTCAAAGAGTATTAAAGACATTCCCGATCGCGAAGGCATATACATTCATGCGGATGGCCCACACGACAAAGCAACGCAGGCAACAGGCACCTGACATCCACCTGACATCCACCTGACATCCACTGGGGGCTTGCCTTCTCGCCCGTAACGGCTTAATACATTGGCTTCATTAATAACTTAGCGAAATTAAGATTATGAGCGCCAATCCAAAACCAGAAACTTCAGACAAAACCATCCGCGACCCGAACGCCGTTAAAATCAAGCGTGTGCTGGTT
>CAYGQG010000010.1:0-1544 GCA_964351955.1 uncultured Micavibrio sp.
TCGCGTCAAAACCGATATAGGCGCTTTGTGTACCTTCGTTCAGCTTTGCGTCGAGCGCGTCGAAATCCGAGCACTGGTGGATAAAACCACGTGCTTCTAGGATATTCAAAAATTCTGATTTATATTTCGTCATAACGAAAGATTTATAAGCATGTCGGAAAGCAAAGTCTATAGAAGCATTGGTCTAATGTCGGGAACATCTCTGGATGGTCATATCGACGTTGCATTGATTGAAACCGACGGACACGATTACGTGAAGCCGTTGGATGTGTATTTTCATCCTTATGATATTCAGGCGAGAAAGGCGGTGCGCGCGTGTTTTGGCAAGACAGGGCCGGACGAGGAGAGCGTCAAGGTCGAGAAGCTGGTGACCGATATTCATATTGATGCGGTTAAGAAATCAAAATTCGAAGCCGAGCTGGTCGGGTTTCACGGGCAGACCATTACCCATCACCCCGAAGAGGCGTTTACGTGGCAGCTTGGTGATGGTGCGCTTCTGGCCAAGGAGTTGGGCATAGAGACGGTGAATGATTTTCGCAGTGCCGATATGAAGGCGGGCGGGCAGGGTGCGCCGCTTGTCCCGTTGTATCATCAGGCGATTATGGCGCAGCAGGAAAAGCCCGTTTGCGTGCTTAATCTGGGCGGTGTTGCGAATGTGACCTATATCGGCGGGGATGAGCTGGTGGCGTTTGATAGCGGGCCTGCCAATTCATTGATGGATGATTATATGCGCGAGCGATTACAGAGAGAATTTGATGAGGATGGCGAGATTGCCGCGTGCGGGAAGGCTGATCGTGATGTTGTCGAGGCATTTTTGGAACATCCGTATTTTAAGAAGACACCGCCGAAATCCCTCGACCGTGATGAGTTTAAGGTGATGCTGGAAAGCCTGCCCGTCTATCCCGAAGATGCGATGGCGACATTGGCGATGATGAGCGCGGCCTCTGTGACCGCGTCTGTGGCGCATTTCCCGTATGCGCCTGCGCAATGGTTTGTGTGTGGCGGGGGGCGCAGGAATGGATTTTTGATGCAGCTTATGGCTGATATGCTTCGTCCTGCCAAGCTTAAGCCTATTGAAGCGGCAGGTGGGAACGGTGATGCGATTGAAGCCGAGTGTTTCGCCTATCTGGCGGTACGCTCGAAGTTAGGTTTGCCGTTAAGTTTTCCCTCCACAACAGGGGTGGACAGCGCACAAACGGGCGGTGTATTGCATACGCCATGATTAAAGCTGCGACATCGCAAAGCATTACCGAGGCTGCTGACGTTCTTGTGGGCGGAGGCTTGGTTGCTATGCCGACCGAGACTGTTTACGGGCTGGCGGCGAATGCGCTGGACGGCGCGGCGGTTGCCAAGATATTCGAGGCCAAGGGCCGCCCGTCGTTTAATCCGTTGATTATCCATGTGCCTGATCTTGCGTCTGCTGCTGATTATGTTGAGGTGAGCGAGCAAGCCGAGGCGTGCGCGCATGCGTTCTGGCCCGGCCCTTTAACATTGATTTTGCCACGTAAAAGTAATTGCCTGATCTCCGAGATGGCGAGTGCGGG
>CAYGQG010000010.1:1554-6164 GCA_964351955.1 uncultured Micavibrio sp.
ACACTTTGGCTATTCGCGTGCCGTCGCATGAGGTTGCGCAGAAACTTCTCAAAACGTGTAAGCTCCCGCTGGCTGCGCCGAGCGCGAATGCTTCGGGCGGGTTGTCGCCGACCACGCCTGCGCATGTTCATGACTCGCTGGGGGGTAAGGTTGATATGATTTTGGCCGCCGGTGCGTGTGCGGTTGGGTTGGAATCGACCGTGTTGGATTTAAGCGGTGATGCGCCTATTGTCCTGCGCCCGGGCGGGGTTACGGCGGAGCAGATTGCGGATGTGCTGGGTATAGAAATTGCCGTTGATGGCGGTGATGCGGAAAAGCCCAAATCCCCCGGAATGCTGCTGAAGCATTATTCGCCGAATACGCCTGTGCGGCTTAACGCCGTTGACGTTCAGGAGGGTGAGGCGTTGCTCGCATTCGGATCGGTGAAGTTTATGGTGGCGGGGGATTTTCCCGATGAGATGCAGCGGAATTTAAGCGAAGGACAGGATTTGCATGAAGCAGCTTCGAACCTGTTTGCCATGCTGAAAGAGCTTGATGGCTGCGGAGCGCGGCAAATTGCGGTGATGGCTATTCCCGCCAATGGTATTGGCGCAGCGATTAATGATCGCTTGAGTAGAGCCGCACAAAGGGATTAAGATACGCGGCTATGGCAAAGATTTTAGTTACAGGGGCGGCCGGATTTATAGGCCATGCATTTTCAAAGCGCTTGCTCGAAGCAGGGCTGGATGTTTGCGGCATCGATAACCTTAATGATTATTATGACGTTGAGCTGAAAGAGGCGCGGCTTAACGACATCAAGGGTTTCGAGAATTTCGAGTTTGAAAAACTCAACATGGCGGACCGCGACGGAATGGCTGAAATCTTCGAGTGCTGGAAGCCGGATATCGTCGTGAATCTCGCGGCTCAGGCGGGTGTGCGCTATTCTATCGATCATCCGCATGCCTATGTGGACAGCAATGTTCAGGGGTTTTTGAACGTGCTGGAAGGGTGCCGTCACAACAAGGTGAAGCATCTGATTTTCGCTTCGTCTTCATCCGTTTACGGGGCAAACACGACTGTTCCTTTTGCTGTTTCGCAGAATGTGGATCATCCGATCAGTCTTTACGCGGCGACCAAGAAGGCGAATGAGTTGATGGCGCATAGCTATTCTCATTTGTATCGCCTGCCGTGCACGGGGTTGCGTTTCTTCACGGTTTACGGACCTTGGGGTCGTCCCGATATGGCGTATTTCAAATTCACCAAGAAGATTTACGACGGTGAAACGATTGACGTTTACAATGACGGAGACATGCAACGCGATTTCACCTATATCGACGATATTGTGCAGTCGATGCTCGGGTTGATGGATCATATTCCTCACGCTTCCGATTCATGGGACTCCGATAACCCCGATCCATCATTCAGTAACGCTCCGTATCGTTTGTATAATATCGGGAATAACAATCCTGAGCCGTTGATGGATATGATCAAGTTTCTGGAAGAAGAAACAGGGATCGAGGCCAAGAAGAATTTTATGCCGATGCAACCCGGCGATGTCTATGCGACCTATGCCGATACAGATGCGCTGGCTAAGGACATCGGGTTCAAGCCTTCGACATCTTTGAAAGACGGGCTTCATCAATTCATGGAGTGGTATAAAATATTCTATAACGTGGATGCGCGCGAAGCTGCTGAGTAAGATATGAGCCGCCTTAGATATATTCTGTCATGGTTTTTGTGGCCCGCTTTGATGACCATTTGCGTGGTCGGAACAGCGATTGGTTTTGAGGCAGGTTATCCGATCATAACGTTCAATATCTTCTATGTCTTTTTGATTATCTCTCTGTTTTTATTGGAAAAATATATGCCGCATGAACGTGAGTGGCTGAAGCCCGACGGGCAGAATTTCGCCTCGATCATGCATACTTTGTCGAGTAAAGGCAGCGTGCAATTGCTGTTTATGTTCAGCGGTATTATCGGTCTGGCCGAATTGATAACCCCCGCGAGCGAAGCCGGATACGGTATCTGGCCTAGAGATTGGCCAATATGGTTGCAGGCTATATTGGGGGTAACGCTGGCTGAATTCGGGCTGTATTGGGTGCATCGTTTGGGGCATGAAACGGCGTGGTTGTGGCGTTTTCATGCTGTTCACCATTCCGTGACCAAGCTCTGGTTCTTGAATACAGGGCGGTTTCATTTTGTTGATAGTCTGGCGAGTATTGTCATTGGGTTGGGGATTTTGCTGGCGCTTGGTGCGCCGATGGAAGTTGTGCAGTGGTTGACCGTGATCACCGCATTCATCGGTATTTTGACCCATTGTAATGTCGAGATGCGCTTTGGTCCGTTGAACTATATTTTCAATACGCCCGCCTTGCATCGCTGGCATCATTCCAAAGAGCTGTTCGAAGGTAACCGCAATTACTGCGAAAACGTCATGCTCTGGGACCATGTGTTCGGTACATTTTATCATGCGGATTACCGCCCTCCCGCTGATATCGGGATGAAGGATTACATGCCGAACAAGTTTATCCATCAATTGATGTGGCCGTTTCTGGGCGTAAAGCAGAAACAAAAGATTATTCCCGAGTACGAGTATTTGCCGTTCGGATATGAGGATCGCGAAGAATCCGAGGCGCAACGTCTCGCGAAACTTGCTTCTCTGCGCGGTACAGCCGAATAGGCAAGGGCTTTACAACCTCAGCGTGATGCGGCATTTTGCCAGTATGACAAAAACAGCCTTTATTACCGGAATTGCAGGGCAGGATGGATCGTATCTTGCAAAGTTATTGCTCAGTAAGGGCTATAAGGTTCACGGATTGCTGCGGTGGGATAGTGCGCATGAGCCGCATGAAGGTAAAAGCCGTCTGAATGCGCTGGAATTGAACAGCGATAAAATTACCCTGCATACCGGTGATATTACCGATGCGAATGCGCTGACCGCGATTATCAAACAGGTGCAGCCGGATGAGATCTATAACCTCGCGGCGCTTTCCCAAGTCCATGTGAGTTTTCAAACGCCTGCATCCACGCTCGATATCAATACCAACGGTACGCTGAATATATTAGAGGCGGTGCGCATTCTGGATATGCAGGATCGCGTAAGGATTTACCAAGCCTCGTCATCCGAGATGTTCGGTTCGACCCCACCGCCGCAGGATGAAACCAGCCTGATGATGCCGTGCAGCCCGTATGGTGTGGCGAAATTGGCCGCCTATCATTTGGCGCGTACATATCGCGAGGCTTACGGTCTGTTTGTTTGTAACGGCATTTTGTTCAATCACGAAAGCCCGCTGCGCGGTGAAGATTTCGTAACCCGCAAAATCACCCGCAGTGTTGCCGAGTTTGAACAGGGCCGCAGCGAGCCGATGATGCTCGGTAATCTGGATGCGATGCGCGATTGGGGTTTTGCCGGAGATTTCGTTGAAGGCATGTGGTTGATGCTGCAACAGGATTTGGCGAATGATTATGTGCTGGCTTCGGGCGAAGCACACAGCGTGCGTGCGTGTGTAGAACGCGCGTTTGCCTATATCGGTGTCGAGATCGAATGGACGGGCGAGGGTATGGACGAGCAGGGCGTGGATGCGGCAACGGGCCGTGTGCTGGTTCAGGTTGACCCTGAGCTGTTTCGTCCGCTGGAGGTTAATTCCCTGTCGGGGATGCGTCAAAGGCGGCGAAGGTTCTTGGTTGGGCACCGGAGACTGATTTCGACGCTCTGATCGGTATGATGATTAATGAAGAACGGGCCATTAAAAAGGCCGGAGCCGGATCATGGCTGAAGACTGGCTAGACACTCCACTTAAGCTTAAAGGCAAACGTATTTGGGTTGCGGGGCATACAGGCCTTGTCGGCTCGGCGGTTGTTCGTCGTTTGGCGGAGGAAGATTGTGAAGTCCTGATCGTTGGTCATGCGCAGCTTGATTTGCGCAACCAAAAGGAAACGTTGAAATGGGTCCATTCAAATAAGCCCGATATGATTATCCTCGCCGCGGCCCGTGTGGGCGGCATTCTGGCGAATGAGCGTAACCCAGCCGAATTCCTGTATGATAATTTGATGATCGAGGCGAATGTCATTCACGCCGCGCATTTATGCGAGGTGGAGAAGCTGTTGTTTCTTGGTTCGTCCTGTATCTACCCCAAAGAAGCGCCGCAGCCGATTGATGAGGCGGCGTTATTATCCGGCCCGTTAGAGCCGACGAACGAGGCCTATGCCGTTGCCAAAATCGCGGGCATTAAATTATGCCAGTCCTACCGCAAGCAATATGGGCGGGATTATAGCGCGTTGATGCCGTGTAATCTCTATGGCCCGGGTGATTTGTTTGACGAGACGACATCGCATGTTATTCCCGCGCTGATGCTGAAATGTCATTTGGCTAAAGTTACAGGTGAGAACGCGATTGATGTTTGGGGTAGCGGTAACCCGTTACGCGAGTTTTTATATGTTGATGATCTCGCCGATGCGATTGTATTCGCGTTGAAACGATATTCATCGTCCGAGGTTTTGAATATCGGCGCAGGAGCTGATGTCTCGATTAAAGAACTGGCAGAGCAGATTGCTCAGGTTACCGGCTTTGAAGGAGAATTGCGTTTTGACCCAAGCCGCCCCGACGGTGTTTTTCGCAAGTTGATGAATAG
>CAYGQG010000010.1:6174-18534 GCA_964351955.1 uncultured Micavibrio sp.
TCTCAACTCACCTTATGTTACTGCTGGAAATCGTGTTTACATGGTTGGACATCAAGATGGTAGTTTTCCCGATTTAGGTTGGCACATTAAAGGTGAAATGGGTGGAATTTGGAATCATCCTATAAAACTTATGGATGGTTTTTGGATCGAAACGACAGTATAAATAAAGCGACGCTGTAGAAAATCTTAAACAAATATTTGATATACTTAAATCATGAACACAGAGGTTGGTGCATCCATGGGACATGACTCTATGAATGAGGAAAGACGAAGCGAAAATTCAGAAGAGTATTTTAATACTCAATTTGAAGCGGCTCCCCTTTATATAGAACCGGGCGGCACGGGATGCAGCGACCAAACAGACGAGATGCTGGTGGCAACGGTTGGTTCCGGTGTGTTGCTGACATGTTTTGATCAGGAATTAAATCTGGGTTTGATGAGCTACATCATTTTGCCGGATGCTGTGCTTGAAACTTTTCCGTATATCGATAAAGCCGATCCTGAGATTGTTAAAAAGGCTTTTCAACCTTTGGAAGATGCTATTGGCGAGATGAAATCCCGTGGCGCAGGTAAAAACCGCATACGTGTTCGACTCTTTGGCGGCCTGATTCGCGGTGATGATGATTCTGATCGCGGCCTAAAAAACACCGTTTTCGTGCAAGAATATCTGTTTCGCAAGGGATTGCAGGTGTTTAACGCCGATATTGGCGGTCCTTTTATCCGTCGCGTCCATTTTTTCCCGACTACCGGTCGTGCTGTGCGGCGGCTACTCAAGCGTGAGGACGACTTTCGCGCGACAGAGCAGGTTGAAGCCAACTTTAACCAAATTATTACAAGTAGTAACTAAGTTAGTGCATATTAGAATTTAGTTTATTGTAATATAACGATTTTTTTCTTTTGTTGTTGACACAAACCACCCCTCCTGCATAATTTATTCATCTCTTAAAAAGGGAAACGAGGAGGAGAAGTTACAATGTCGATTTTTTGTATTCAATCAGTGTTGCGTCGTTCTTTAACGACCAAGAACTGGGAGTCTAATATTAATCAGGTTTCAGTTGAGCCATGCGATACGCAAGAAGATCCCATGGGTTACAAGGCTGTGTTCTTTGTGAAAGAAGACGGGAAAGCCCGCGCTTTCGAAAGGTTTAAAACTGAAAGCTTCGCGATCGGAGCGTCTTATCTGGCCCAGCGTCAGCATAATCTGAAAAAAGCAGGTTACAGCGCGCCGATGACACACAAGGCTATTCACCTGATAGAAAATAAGCTTGGCTCGCCCCTGCCGATGGCGATGGCTTAAGCGCCAATCCTACTAGTTATTAACCGCTTTCATTGCGCAAAGCCTGAATTCAACTGCTTAATTCAGGCTTTTTTGTTATGCTGAATCTGAGGTTTCAACTCGAATTCACGTCTAAAAAATACATTTATGTCCAAAAATTCAAAGCAATCGACCAATCATGTGCTGATGATTGAACCGGGCAGTTTTTATGCCAACCCTGAAACAATGGAAACAAATGCGTATCAAAGTGATGCGTTGGAAGATAAAGCAGAGACGACCCGCCGCGCGATTGCCGAATTTCACGGGTTACGCGATGCTTTGGTGGCTAACGGCGTTAATGTGACGAACGCTAAAGGGGTTGAGGGATGCCCCGATATGGTGTTCCCGAACTGGTTCTTTAGCTTGCCTGATCGCCGTTTGATGCTTTGTCCGATGCTTAACCAGAACCGTAGAGATGAGCGCGACCCTGCGCTGGTCCGGCTTTTGGGTAAAATGCATAGAGAATTGATCGACTGGACGGAGTACGAAGATTTCAATCTATCGCTGGAAAGCACGGCGAGTATTGTTTCCGACCGTGTGAACGGTAAGTGCTTTGCCGCTTTGTCACCACGAACCGATGAGGGGTTGGCCCGTAAGTGGGCGGAGTATATGGGTTATGATTTGCACATATTCAAAACCAAAAGCCATAAGGGTATTCCCGTTTACCACACTGATTGTGTGATGTGGATCGGGACAACCGTGGCGGGGTTATGTGTGGATTGTATTGTTGATGAAGACAGGCAGCGGATTTTATCGACCTTGCGGAAAACCCATGAAGTGATCGAGTTTAATAATGATCAATTACGAAGCTTCTGCGGCAATGCGCTGGAGGTGACAGGGCCGGATAATGAGAAGATGTTGGTATTGTCGCAAAAGGCCCTTGGGGCTATGAACGAACGGCAAATCGAGATTTGTCATGAGCATTTTGCAAAATTGATTTTTGCACCGCTTGATACGCTCGAGCAATATGGCGGCGGATCGGCGCGCTGTATGCTCGCAGAGCTTTACTAGCAACGTTTTGCGCTTAAATTAAATTCCCCTGATATTTCTGTGTTTTTTTGTTTGACATTATGCATAACGATTGTTACAACACGGCTAAATTACAGAAAATAAGCATAAAAATGCATAATTTATTCAATCTCTCTCTCCTTTTGAGTAAATTATCTTTAAAAATATGCAGATCGGAGACGGAATTATCGCGCATTTGAGCGCATTGCTTGCAAGTGCAGCCTCACCCCCTTGAGCTGTGCTCCCCCAACGAGCAATGTGTGAGCGTGATAGTCGAAGCCAGTGTCTAGTTCCGCATTGGCTCGTAGAGTAACTTGGAACCCCACACACGCTTGAAGTCTGGAGCCCCTGCTCCAGGCTTCTTTTTTTAATCTTTGAGCTGTGGATGTGGTTATACGTCGCTCGCTTACGTATGTGTAAGCTTGCTCCTCGCGCCTAACCACAGCTCAAATCTTTCGAGAGAAGTGGTTAAGCGGCTTGTTTGTCGTCGAGGAGTTTTTCACGGCGGAGCAGCGCGTCCGGGTCTGCGTCGCGACCACGGAAGTTGCGATACAGGATGCTCGGATGCTGTGACCCGCCCTTGGACAGGATGTGCTCTTTATACGCATTGGCGGTCGTCTGATCGTATAGGCCTTTTTCAAGGAATAGTTCGAACGTATCCGCATCCAGCACTTCGGCCCATTTATAGCTGTAATAGCCCGCCGAGTAGCCGCCCGCGAAGATGTGGCTGAACGAGCAGGATACAGGTCCGGCTAAACGTGGGAACAGCGTCGTGTCCTTTGTGGCTTCATCTTCGAAAGCAGCGACATCGTCAATCGTTGACGGGTCGGTGGTGTGCCATTTCATGTCCATCGTGCCGAGGCTGATCTGGCGTAAGCCGCCCCAGCCGACCATGAAGTTCATCGCTTTGCGCACTTTTTCAATCAGCTCCTCAGGGATTTTTGCGCCTGTTTCGTAATGTCCGGCGAACATATCGAGTGTTTCTTTTTCGTAGCACCAGTTTTCCTGTACCTGCGAGGGTAGTTCGACAAAGTCCCACAGGACCGACGTGCCCGAAAGTGATCTATATGTAACCTTGGACAGCAGGCCGTGGATTGCATGACCCATTTCATGGAACAGGGTTGTGACCTCGCCATGGGTGATGAGGGATGGTTTGTCTTCGGTTGGTTTGGTGAAGTTACAGACAATCGCGATGACTGGGCGTTCAACCTTGCCGTTAAACAGGCCTTGTCCGCGATAGGCGGTCATCCATGCGCCGTTCTTTTTTCCTTCGCGCGGGAAGAAATCACCGTAGAGCGTGCCGACGAAATCGCCGGTGCTTTTTTCGAACAACTCGAAAACTTTGACATCTTTGTGCCAGAGCTGGTAGCCGCTTGCTTCGCGGAAATCCAGATCAAACAGTTTGGAGAAGTGATCGAAACAGCCTTTCAGCACGTTATCGAGGGGGAAGTAGGGGCGCAAATCTTCGGATGAAAACTCGAAGAGTTTCTGTTTTAGTTTTTCGCTGTAATAGCCGAAATCCCAAGGTTTGAGGTCGTCATCCAACCCTTCTTCCTTGGCGAATTCCTGTAAACGTTTCAGGTCTGCTTCGGCGGCGGGTTTGTATGCGGACTTTAGCTTTTCCAAAAATTCCAGCACGGTTTCCGGCTTTTCCGCCATACGGCGTTCGAGCACGTAGTCAGCGTGCGTGTCGTAGCCGAGCAATTTCGCGCGTTCGTCTTTGAGGGTGACGATCTTTTTGATGTTGTCCTGATTATCAAATTCGTCACCGAATGCGCGGTTACCGAATGCGCGCCACATTTTTTCGCGTAATTCGCGGTTATCGGCATATTGCACGAAGGGGATGTAGCTCGGGTAATCGAGCGTGAAGCGCCATTTCCCGTCCATGTCTTTTTCTTTGGCGTTAAAGGCGGCGGCTTCGATGGCGCTGTCGGGTAATCCGGCCAGATCGGTTTCGTCTTCGATGATCATCTCGAATGCCTCGGCTGATTTGCTGGCGTTGTTCATGAATGACGGGCCGAGCGTGGAGAGCGCTTCGCTAATCTCGCGCAGGCGTTGCTTTTTATCAGCATCGAGCAGTGCGCCGCCACGAACGAAGCTTTTATAATCTTCTTCGAGTAATGTCATTTGTTCGGTGGTGAGGTCGAGCGTGTCTTTTTTGTCGTAAACGGCTTTCAGGCGCGCGAATAATTCTTCGTCCAGAATGATGTCGCTGGAGAAATTCGATGTAATAGGGCCGATTTGTTCAGCCAGATCGTGCAGTTCGTCACCGCCCATACAGGATAGCTGATTGTAAAAAACGCTCGTGACTTGCCCTAAAGCTTCCCCTGCGGTTTCCATGGCCAGCACGGTATTCTCGAAATCAGGCTCGTCCGTATTGGCCTTTAACGCTTCATAAGCGCTGCGGGCCTCTTCGATCGCGGCTTCGACGGCGGGCATGTAATGCTCGTTTTTGATGTCCTCGAATACGGGCGCGTGATTAGGCAGGGGTGAAATTTGCAATAGAGGGTTGTCGGTCATGGTGGTACACTCATTTCTGTTCATTAAAACAATATAGAGATCACAATGTTCCGTACAAGGCCGCAAAAAGGCAATACACAGGAAAAGCGTGTATCCGAGGGGCAAAAAGGTGCTCCGGTTTCGCGCGAGTTCGATGATGTGTATTTTTCCGCCGATGATGGTTTGGCGGAAAGCCGCCATGTATTTCTGGCGGGTAATCATTTACCGCGTTCATGGAAAGATAAGGATTATTTCACCATTGCTGAGACAGGGTTCGGTACGGGGCTGAATTTTCTGGTCGCGTGGGAACGGTTCGAGGAAACGACTGAGCAGCATCAAAAATTGCATTTTATATCGATTGAAAAATTTCCGCTGGATGCGGAGGAGATCCTTTTGCATTTGCAGCCTTGGAAAGACGTGTTCGGGCAGAGGTTGAAACAATTGGCTGATGTGTATCCATTTGTGACACCTGGTTTTCATCGCATTATTGTGAATGACCGTGTGATGTTGACGCTGGTGTTTGAGGATGTGAACAAAGCTTTGCCGCAGATTAATGCCGAGGTGGATGCGTGGTTTCTCGACGGGTTCAAACCGTCGACCAATCCCGATATGTGGTCGGAGCAAGTGTTCGAGCATGTTGCGCGTTTGAGTAAACCCGGAACACGTTTATCGACATTTACCGCCGCCGGTGCGGTTCGTCGCGGGCTGCAATCGGCTGGTTTCATGGTTGAAAAAACGGATGGTTACGGGCGAAAGCGTGATATGACGATTGGTGTTTACGCCCCTGAACAAGTACGAGGGGAAGCGGAGTGAAGGTCGCGATTGTCGGTGGCGGTCTTGCAGGGTGCGCGTTAGCGCATATCCTCGATTTTGTTGGCGCGACACCGATTATTTTTGAGCGTGGTCCGTCTCTTGGCAGCGGTGCATCGGGGAATTCGATTGGTCTTTATAACCCGCGCTTTACCGCCGAGCGTTCACCACAGAGTGATTATTATGCGTCCGCGTTTTCCGCGGCTTTGCGCATTTTTGCAAGACTAGAGGATATTGACTGGAATCCTTGTGGGGCGCTGCATTTAATCAATGATGAGAAGAAGAAAAAGCGGTTTTACCAGACGGTTGATAATTGGGGCTGGATGCCCGAAGAGTTGTGCATTGTGGATCAGGATGCCGCCAGCGAGATTGCGGGGATCGAGTTACAGCATGAGGCAATGTATTTACCGAAATCAGGCAGCGTCAGCCCCGAGAAGCTTTGTAAGGCCTATGCGGAGGGGGTCGATCTGCATGTGAATGCGCCCGATGATGCATGGCGGGATATTGATGCGGATGCGGTTGTGCTGGCGTGTGGTCCGGCGGTGAAGCAATATCTTCCGCAATTACCGATAGATACTGTGCGCGGGCAGATTACGGAAGTTTCTGCGACCGAGCGTTCATCAAAGATCAATACCGCGATTTGTTACGGCGGATATATGTCTGCGGCGGTGGACGATATGCATATTGTCGGTTCAACGTTTCAGCGTTGGTTGGATCACACCGATATATTGGAGCAGGATGATCTGGATAATCTGGCGAAAATGGCAGAGAATATTCCGGGGCTGGATGACGGGATGGAGATTATCGGTCAGCGTGCGTCTATTCGCGCGGCCTCGAAAGATTACTTCCCGATTGTCGGAAAAGCGCCTGCGAATGATCTGGGTGTCGATAATCTGTATGTTACGGCGGCGCATGGGTCGCACGGAATTTTAAGCACATTGACGGCGGCGAAATTATTGACTGATATGATTACTGGTCGTCCGTATTCCTTGAGCAAGGATACGGTTGAAGCGCTTAATCCGATGCGTTTTTGATGTCGCTGGTATTTACGTTGGTTTTCTGGTAGCCATACGCGATGTTTTTAGCCCTGCTGATATTTCCGATCTGTGCGTTTCTCGCCGTAGGCGTGGCGCTGCCGTTATTGCGCAAGGTCGCGCCTAAATTCGGCCTTGTCGATGTGCCCGGCGGGCGTAAGGAACATGTCGGTAAAGTGCCGCTGATCGGCGGTATTGTAATTTTTCCCGTATTCATTGCTCTTTCTATTCTGCAAGGGGACAGCATTGATGAGATGTGGCCGCTTTACACTGCGATTGTGCTTTTGCTGGTCACGGGTGCGGTCGATGATTTGAGGCATATCCCTGCTTACATCAAATTCGGTATCCAGTTTGTGGCGGCGACGTTGATCGTTGTGTTTGGCGGTGCGGCTATTCATTCACTCGGTGATTTATTTGGGTTTGGAGCTTTTGGTTTGGGTTATGCGGCTATTCCGTTTTCGATTGTCGCGGTGGTTTTGTTGATTAACGCGATCAATTTGATGGACGGGCTTGATGGCCTTGCGGGCGGGGTGAGCTTTATCATTCTGCTGTGGATTGTGCTGGCCTCGGCTAGCTGGGGCGAGATGGTGTATACGCCCTCGGCAATGATCCTTATGGGGTGTCTGGGAGGTTTTCTTGTTTTTAATATGCGCAATCCGTGGCGGCGCAAAGCATCCGTGTTCCTTGGTGATGCGGGGAGTTTGTGTTTGGGGCTGATGGTTAGCTGGTACGCGATCCAGCTTTCGGACATTAATGCGCGTGCGCTTGAGCCGATGTCTGTAGCGTGGGTGTTGGCGTTGCCAATATGGGACGAATGCGCGCAGTTTTATCGCCGCGTGCGCGAGGGGCGGCATCCGTTTTCACCTGATCGCGGGCATTTTCACCACCATTTCATTACGGCGGGTTTAACGGCGCGACAGTCAACGGCGATCATCTTGCTGATGGTGTTTGTGTATGGCGGTTTTGGTGTTCTGGGCGCGATGGCGGGTGTGCCGATATTCGTGCTGACGATTTTGTGGATTGCAGGTATTTTGGGGCACATGCGGTTCTCGGCCAATCCCGAAAACTACCCCGCCTTGATCAAAAAGCTTAAAGGTGTGACGCGATCCAGTACATGAGATCGATGCTCGTCTGGTTGATCGCCATAAAGCACACAGCCAAGAACCCGCCAAGTTCCCATGGAATGCGCATGGTGTAGGTCAGGATAAATCCGGTGATCACATACCCATAGAGCATCAGGAATACCAGATAGCCGTAAATATCATCCCAGATATATGCGCCTGACCCGACCATTAAGACCGCAGGCAGGAAGAGCAGGGTGTTGATTAACCCCGACCAGTTCAGCGCCGTAATCGCGGTGCAGAAATGATCCATACGTTCATATTGTTTGGCGAAACCATAGCTCAATAACAGCGTCAGAACGGTTGCGACCAGAATTTTCATCGTGAACATGAAAGCGACCAGAATATAGGACAATTCGGCGATTTGCGGCGTTGCAGGCTGTAGCAGGCTGATGGCGTAGTAAGTAAACGGCATGACGACAATCATGAGCCAGAAGGAGCGAAACATTGCGCTGATATCGTTGGTAAACCGCGCAGGCCCTTGTGGCATAAGCAGTGCCATTTCCAGCGTTGCCAGTAAATTCGTTTTTATTTCGGTTTTAGAAAAGCCCATCATTTATTATATCCTCCCGTTTTTTTATAAAAAGTTAACCGCAGCATTTGACATATTTGTGACTGCTCATATATGTAGGACGTATGGAAACCCAAAATCCTTGGATATTTGCTGTCGATTTCGACCGTCATATTGGTCCGCTTATTCTCGAAGCGCATTACAAAGATGCGCCGTTCGAGATGCGTAAATGGCCGCAAGAGGGGAAGTTAGCCCCTAAATCAGCGATTATGATGGCGCGGGAAGTGCTTTCCGAGCATGCAATGAGTGGTATTCAGCGTAAAGGGCTGGAAATCAGTCAGGATGTATATGAAAAGCTCGAGATGATGAGTGATCAGGAATTTGAAGAGCGTATTCGTTCTCAGGGATATATAGCGTTTCCATGCACATCCGGCGGGTGTCCTTTGCCGCCGGAAGGGGAAGAGTTAGAGGCGATCAGCCCTAAGCAATCATTTGGATAACGCCAACAGTCACCTGTTTAATCACGTCGAGTGATGTCTGGTGGATGGCCATACCGGCAACGGATACGAATACTGCGAGTTCCATAGGGATGCGCAGTACGCGGGCCGCCATGAATGCCGTGTAAGCGTAGGCATAAAGTGCGATGAACACCATGAGGGGGTAAATGTCACCCCACTCATGATTACCGCTCAAAAAGGAGATCGCCAGCGGTGCCATCAGCACGGCGGCGGGGACCATCAACCAGTTATTGGCTGTTGCGAATTTGTAAAAATCTTCACGGTGGTCTTCCGGAGATTCATTGAGAAATTTTGTCATCGTAAAGATGAGGGCTAGAAATGCGCCCAGATACACAAACATGCGTAAGGCATAGATCAGGCCGATAACTTGCATTGAACCGGTGTCTAGTGCAGCAGGATGCGCGCAGAGCACGATTGCTATAGAGATCGGTAAGAATAACAGTGGAATGAGGAAGGATCGCTTCATCGCTTGTTTATCGGCGACGAAACGTTCTGCGCCTTTTGGCATAAACAGAGCTATCTCGAGACAACCGAGTAAATTTTGACGGATTTCCTGTGCTGTGAATAAGTACTTCGCGATCATATACCCTCTAATATTTTTTGCTTTTAGTTTGCTTATAATTAGGTTCATAATTAACGTCTAAAGCTTAAAATTTAGTTAAATGAGTTGAATTGCGGCCCATATCGTGGCTTTCTGAGTGTTCTATGACCTTAAAATCCTTATCTATCCGATTGTTTGTTGTTCCTGCCGCTGTGATGATTCTCAGCGGGTGTTCGGGCTCAGGTTTTCAGCCTGTAGGGACGACAAAAGCGAGCAGTTCTGAGAATATTCTCGATGCGGAAGGGCCATATGAATTGGTCGAGCAGACGGATAAAGATCCAGAAGCCGCGCATAAGCAGAGCCGTAATCAGGTTAATCCGACACAATTATCCAAGAGCAAAAGCTATACGGGCGATGCGCGCACCGCCAAAGTTGACGAAGAGGTGCATACCCGCGTTTTGAAGATGGAGCGCGATGTCGAGATTGTCGCGAATGAATTCAAGGGTTTAAAGAATATTTACGGCGATACCGCAACTGCGCAACGTGTTGAGCCGGCAAGCGGCGAAACCACGCGAATGGCGATGGCGAAAACCAATGAACCTGTGTTGAGTAAAAGCTTGAAGACGCAAGGCGGCACGGTGGAGAATGTGCGCACGGGGGAATACCCGAACCGCACGCGCTTGGTGATTGACCTGAACGCGCCGGCTGAATTTGCTTATGATATTGATAAGGACCAGAATTTGCTGGTTATCCGTTTATCAGCAACGGATTGGGCAGCGGCGGAAGAAAAACGTTTTGATAGGAGCAGCACCTTGCAGGCTTATGCGGCGAAGATTTCCGATAACGGACAAGCGTTGGTAGCGTTTAAGCTCAAAGGTCCATCAAAGGTTTTGCGGAGTGAGAAGCTCGGCAAGAATGCTGATGGGTATTACCGCATCTTCTTCGATATTGCTCCTATCTAAGCTGCCCCTGTTTAGCTTGAATAGCTTCACTCGTCGCTCATGTAGATGATTACTACACGTCGCTTCTCGTTCATAATTCAATCCAAACAGGGTTTGCTTTGACGTTTTGTTTTAAGCTTTTTCTTCAGGAACCCATTTATCCATGATCTTGGTGGCGGTTAAGTCACCCGTTACATTGATGGTTGTTCGGCACATATCCAGAATACGGTCGACACCGATGATAAGCGCGATACCTTCCGCCGGAACGCCTATCCCCGCTAAAATTGTTGCCAGAACGACGAGGCCAACACCCGGTGTAGCGGGGGTTCCGATAGATGCGCCGACAGTTGTGGCGATCAACATGATTGTTTCGGTCATGGTGAGGTCGATGCCGAAGACCTGACACAGAAAGATTGCGGCTACGCCTTGGTACAGTGCCGTTCCATCCATATTGATGGTCGCGCCAAGCGGGATGATGAAACGGCTGATTTTCGGGCGGGTATGGAGTTTTTCTTCAGCCGCCTGAATAGAGAACGGCATTGTCGCGGCGGAGGATGAGGTGGAGAAGGCCAGAAGCTGGACTTCACGAATGGCATTGAGGAAGGCCAGAGGCGAGGTTTTTGTGAATATCGCGATGATCGTCAGGTAAACGAGCAGGACGCATAGCAGCCCCGCCAGAACTGTTAGCATATACGCACCGACGCTCGTGATGGCACTCATGCCCAATCGGATCGTGATGTTACAGAGCAGACCGAACACCGCGTAGGGTGCTATGGCCATCGCCCATGCGATGACTTTCATAGAGAGAACCTGTCCCGCGATACATAAATCTTTGAACACTTTGCCCGTGTCTTTCGGGATGGTGATCAGGGCGATACCGATCAGGATCGCGGCGATGACGAGTTGCAGCATGTTTCTATCGACGCTGGCTTTGGCGGGGTTGGTCGGGATGATGTTCGCGATGCGCTGCGGGATGGTCAGGTCTTCGAAGGTTTGACCGGGGATTTGTCCTGCTGCTGCGCCGGAACTCATAACGCTCTCGATCAATGTTTGATCAACCAGCAAGCCGGGCTGGACCAAACTGACGATTGCAATGCCGATTGTGATTGAAATGGCGGTCGTGCATATAAAATACGGCACGATGCGTATGCTAATTGATTTTACAAAGCCAAGATCACCGCCTTCGGCAATACCGAGAATGATCGAGCAAATGATAAGAGGCACGATCACCATCTGGATCAAGCCGAGAAAGACGACCCCGGGAAGGGCGAGCCATTCGCCAACTGCGTATGCGGTTTCTTTTTCCAGCAAAGCAATCCCTTCGGGGGATAATGCCATTCCTGCGGCGAAACCGACGACCATACCGATGAGGATTTTAATCCATAAATTCTGGCTCATAATCTCCTCGGTTGATGAGGAGAGTGAGGTTTCGCGGTTCGATGGATGGTGGCCTGATGCGGGGGTCATAAAAAAATCCTCTTTGTTGCGAAGGATTATACCGCATTCCTCCGTATAAGGTAGTAGATCAACCCAAAAACCCTAAAGAGGATATTGAACGATGAAAAATGTATTACGAGTTTTAAGTGTTTCCGCAGCCGTTATAGCGTTAAGCAGTGCGCCGGCATTGGCTGACGACCATGGTGATAAAATGCATCATAAAGGTGACCGCGGCGCAAAAATGTTTGAAAAACATGACACTGACGGCGATGGCGTTGTTACCAAGGAAGAAGCACTTTCTCATGCAGAAGCTCGTTTCGACAAAATGGATGCTGATGGTGATGGCAAATTGACCAAAGACGAAGCCAAAGCCGCGAAAGAAAAAATGCGCGAAAAATGGAAAGAAATGAAGGACAAGAAGGATGCCATGGATAGTGGCGACGGCGCAGAAGCGGAATAAATCATTGCTTTTCGATGCCATGATGCCCATATATCGGTCTTATGGCATCGAGCACTGACCGTGAACAGAGTGATGAAGAGCTTGTGCGTCGTATTTCCGAAGGGGAGCACGACGCATTTGCGCAACTTGTTGAACGGCATTCAAAATTGTTTTTTAGCGCGGCTT
>CAYGQG010000010.1:18544-23768 GCA_964351955.1 uncultured Micavibrio sp.
TGTGGCAGAGGCCCGAACGCTTTGACCCGTCCAAAGGTGTAAAGTTTACGACCTGGTTCTACCGCGTTGTTACGAATCTTGCGATAGACCAGACGCGGAAAAGAAAACCGCAGGTTAAAAGCGAAGTGCTGGATTATATGGCGGATGATACGCCGCTGGCAGACGAGCAATTGAGTGAAAGCGATGAACAAGCTGTATTGGAAGAAGCCATCCAACGCTTGCCGGAAAGACAAAAAGCCGCGCTGAACTTGTGTTTTTATGAAGGCTTAAGTAATAAAGAGGCCGCAGAGGTGCTCGAAATTGGCGTAAAGGCGCTGGAATCGCTGCTGATGCGGGCGAAAAAGGCCTTAAAAGAAGATTTAGGTGCGCAAGGACTGCTTGATAGCGAAACCGCGCTCAAGACAGGGTGAATGAGGAAAGAATGAGTAACGAACTGGATACATTGTTAAGCAAGCGCAAAGCGCCGGATATGCCGGAAGGTTTAAATGCGCGCATTATCGCCGAAGCCGCCCGCACAGAGCAGGGTGCCGCGATGCCTGCGCGTGTGCGTAAGCTGTCATTGCTTGGTGTGTTTACCCGTTTGTTTGATGATATTTTCCCAACACCGCAACCTGCATGGGCCGCCGCTGCCGCTGTTGTTGTGCTGGCGCTCGGTTTTGTGATTGGTGACATGGTTGATTTTGGTCTGGTTGATACCAGCATTGAATCCGATAACCTCTCCAGTTTTATGAGTGTGGAAGATACTTTTACCGCGCAGGAGTGGGTGTAACGATATGAGACGATCAACCAAAATTATTCTCAGCGTTTCCCTGATTACCAATCTGTTGTTGGTTGGTGTGGTTGGTGGTGCTGCCTATAAAAAATGGAATGAAAGACCATGGCACGAGATTAAAAAGCAGCTCGAGCCCGAAACGCGTAATGTGGTTGCGCGCACGTTTCAGGATAAGTTTCGTGAGATACGCCCGATCGGCAAAGATGCCCGCAAGGCGCGAGGCAATCTGGTTAAGGTGATGACGGCTGAGGAATTTGATTCCGAAGCTTTCGATAAAGCGGCAGCAGAGCTGATTGATCTGCGTGATAAGATGCAGGCTGTTAAGATTCAAGCCACTAAGGACATATTGAGCCAGCTTCCTGCCGATGAGCGTGCTAAAATGGCCGGACGTATGGCTGAAGTTATTGGCGGTGGTATGGAACGTAAAGTTCACCGTGATCGTCATCCTCGACCTAGAAAGCCAGGGCACAAGCCTGATTTCAAAGCTGACAGGCCAGAGCCTCCGCCGTCATCAGACGATGATAACGATCTCAATCTGAATAAATAATCAGGCGTTTTTACCGAACAGGACAGCTTCGCTGTCCGGTGTCCATTGATCGAATTTGGGCATGATCGCGCTGAAGATTTCACTTTCTAAATGATTTTGCAGCCATGTTTGTAATGGTTTGAGGGGGAGCGTATCGAAACGCTCCTTATCGGTATTGGCGAATTGGCGTATGAACGGAAAAATCGCGTAATCAGCCAGCGTAGGGTAGTCGGAAACCAGATACCCGTTCTTCTCAATTCGTTCATTCAGGTCTTTTAAAATTTCAACGCCTCGTTCAAACATAGAGGAGCAGTCTTCTTCGGGGTAACGGTCGGGGTATTTGTACCGATCCAGTGCGTATTTGAATTCATCATCGTTTCTGGCGATTAAACCGCTGTCTTCTTCGCCCAGCCATTCGTCCGGGTCTTGTCGGCCCAAGGCCCAGACCATGATGTCGAGACTTTCGTCGATAACTGAGCCGTCTTGCAGCAGTAATACGGGCACTGTTCCCTTGGGGGATATTTCCAGCATATGTGCGGGTTTATCACGCAGGACAATCTCACGCAGCTCGACAATTGCGCCCGATGAATAGAGCGCCATGCGCGCTCTCATCGTGTAAGGGCAACGTCGGAATGAATAGAGGACTGGAAGGTTAGTTGGTGTCGCCATAGCGTTCTGCATAATGCTGCTGGCGGGCGCGTAAGGCTTTTTCACGTTCAGGTGTCAGGCTGTCTTTGCAGTGGTGGCAGGATATGCCGCTTTCGTATTCGGGGCGATCTGTGTCTTCGCGGCTGAGTGGTTCGCGGCAAGCGTGGCAGACTTTCCACTCACCTTCTTCAAGGCCGTGCTTAACCGATACGCGCTGGTCGAAGACGAAGCATTCGCCTTTCCATTTGCTTTCATCGGCGGGAATGGCTTCGAGGTATTTTAAAATGCCGCCCTTAAGGTGGTACACATTTTCAAACCCGTGGGCGAGCATGTAGGAGCTGGCTTTTTCACAACGGATACCGCCGGTGCAGAACATGGCGACTTTCTTGTGCTTTTCGGGGTCGAGATTTTCTTCCACCCAGTCCGGGAATTCGGTGAACACTTTCATGTTCGGGTCGACCGCGCCGTCGAAAATGCCGACTTTGGTTTCGTAATCATTACGGGTATCGATCAGTAATACTTCAGGATCGTTGATCAGGTCGTTCCAGTCTTCGGCCTCGACATATTGACCAACGTGAACATTGGGGTCAGCTTCAGGCTTACGAAGTGTGATCAGCTCTTTTTTCGGGCGAACCTTGAAACGGTTAAACGGCTGCTCGGATGCGTGCGAGTATTTGAGTTCGCAAATTTTGTTGATGCCTTTAACGTGCAGACGTTCATCGAGATATTCGACCATTTTATCCATATCGGCGGGATGTGCGGCGATTGTACCGTTAATGCCTTCGGGCGCGAGCAGCAATGTTCCGCAAATGCTTGGTACGTTTTCTTCTGCGAACGCATAGATATCGCTTCGAAGAGCAGGGATGTCTTCGATCGGCGTGAATTTGTATAAAGCGGCAACTTTGTATTCCATGGCCGCTTTATAGTCCTAGATCAGGGGTTTTGCAATATTTTTGGCTTAAAGGATGGCGGTTGGTTCGCCTTTGTCGGCCTCAGGCTGTGCGGGTTCGCCTTTATATGTCGTGTCTTCGACAAAACCGTGCATCGCTACAGTTTTTTCCAGAGATGTTTCCGGATCTGTTTCTCTGACGATGATGCCTTCAAGATAAGCGCGGGCATCTGCGTTTCTGCTGATCTCAGGAGAGCTCATCAGCGCTGAGCGTTCTTTTAACGCAGCCTGAAATGTAGCAACTGCGCCTTCTTCGCCTTTTAAAAACTGGCGCATGGAATCCTTTAATAGGGCGTTGAAGTCGTTGATGCCGTCATAAGCTGACGGTTTTCCGCTAAAAAGTGCGGCGTGGTTGGATGCGACTTGCGATAATGGTTTGCCGTTCAGGGCTGTACCTTCTGACATTGTATTCTCCGTTCATAAACCGTGTGTTCTAGTATACCGTATTTCTTGTCATAATGACAAGAAGGCGAGATGTATACGTCTGTCGCTTTGATCTGTAAAGTTATTAATAGCGGGTGTGTTAATGCGCTGAAATTATTGTAAAATCGAAGCTAAAGTCTCGAAGTCCTTAACCCGTGGATCGCCGCGTTTCCAACATAATCCGATCTGGCGGATTGGCGGGTGCTTATCCTTAAATGGCAACAAGCGTACGCCGGGGGCGAGTGTTTCGGGGCTGCAGGCCATTTCAGGGAGTAGGGTCATGCCGTATCCGTGACGGACCATCTGTATCAGCGTGGGCAGGCTGGTTGCGCTGAAGGTTTTCTTTTGCACAATGTTTTGCAGGTCGCATGCGGCGAGGGCATGGTCGCGCAGGCAGTGGCCGTCCTCTAACAGTAATAGCTGTTCCGGTTCCAAGTCTTTGATATACATACTGTCTCTGTCGACATCACGTTGTTCGGACATGGCGGCGTAGAACGGTTCATCATACAAAATGAGCTGCGTCAGGTTTGGTGTTTCGTAAGGAAAAGCCATCAATGCGAGGTCGATTTTATTTTTTTCAACCTTCTCAATCAGGCGGTCAGTAATGTCTTCGAAGAGTTGAAGTTCCAGACGCGGAAATTCCTCAGCGAGTTTGGGCAGCAGGTCGGGCAGCATATAAGGCGCGATTGTCGGGATAATCCCTAGGCGCAAAGGGCCGCTGAGTGGTGTTTCTAGCACTTTCGAGCGTTTAACGATGAGGTCGGTTTTATCCAAGATTTGACGGGCCTGTTGCGCGACTTCCGCGCCGAAGGGGGTGAGCGCGGCTTTCTTACGGTTGCGGATCACCAGCGGGCGCTGCAAATTTTCTTCAAGCTCCTTAATTCCGGCGCTTAACGTACTTTGCGTGACTGCGCATTCCTCGGCGGCGGCGTTGAACGATCCGTTGTCTTGAATGGCGATGAGGTAACTTAATTGTCTTAAACTTGGTCTGTACATATATCGAAAATATCACATTAAAATTAAAATAGTATCGATTTTTTCGATTTAAAGTATCGGAACAATTTGTTGGATTTTGCGTCTGCGAAATGCGAGTTTCTGACTCATAAAATATATTTCGATTCACATTAAAGGAGTACAAATCGATGCTAGGAATTGGTGACCAGTTACCTGAATTTACTGTTACAGGTGTAAAGCCCGGATTTAACAGCCACGAAGAAAACGGCGAAAGCGCGTTTGAAGAAATTACAGAAAAAAGTTTCGAAGGTAAGTGGAAAGTTATTTTCTACTACCCAAAAGATTTCACATTCGTATGCCCGACAGAGATTGTTGAGTTTGCGAAGTTGAATGAAGAATTCGCAGATCGCGATTGTATTGTTCTTGGCGGTTCTACAGATAATGAATTCTGCAAGCTGGCATGGAGACGCGAGCACCCTGATCTGGATAAATTGAACCAGTACAGCTTCGCCGACACAACAGGTGAGCTTTTGGACGGTCTTGGCGTTCGTGATCGTAATGCAGGCGTTGCTTTGCGTGCAACATTCATCGTTGACCCACACAATGTTATCCAACAAGTGTCCGTTAACTCATTGAATGTTGGCCGTAACCCGAAAGAGATTCTGCGCCTCTTGGATGCGTTGCAGTCTGACGAGCTTTGCCCGTGTAACCGCGCAGTTGGCGGTGAAACGATTGATGCGTCTGCGATTGCAAACGACATGAACAAGAAAGCCGCTTAATAATTCCCCCAACAGGCGGCGATGCTTTTTAACAAGTGTTGCCGCCTGTTTTATATCTAAAAAAGGAGAAACCTATGTCTATTGACGTTTTGAAATCCCAGCTTCCTGAATATGCCAAGGATGTGAAGTTGAACCTGTCTAACCTTGTGAATGATGAAACGCTGAATGATCAG
>CAYGQG010000010.1:23778-24989 GCA_964351955.1 uncultured Micavibrio sp.
ACGGGTCAGTCCGACGTGATAGCGAATGTCCAATCCTAGGCTTCCGAGCATCTTTCAGAAGAAGCACAGACAGCGGCGAAGGCCGCCGCCGCGATTATGGCCCAGAACAACGTGTATTACCGTTTCACGCATTTAGCGACGAATAAGGAATACGCTACATTGCCGGCCAAGTTGCGCATGAATGTGATCGGTAATCCCGGTATCGAGAAAGTTGATTTCGAGCTGTATTCACTGACTGTATCCGCGATCAATGCGTGCGGAATGTGTATTGATGCGCATGAAGCGGTGTTGAAACAGGCGGCGTTTGGTGCAGAGCAAATCCAGACGGCGGTGCGTATCGCCGCGACGGTGCAGGCTGTGGCCTCCGTGATTGCGGGTGAACAAGTTCTTGCGCAAGGTAGTGTTGCGCAGGCTGCTTAATATCTAAAGTGATACTGATATGAAGAACGCCCCATGCAGGGGCGTTTTTTTATGATTTGTCTTTAATGTTTTTCGGTGGCTCTTCGATTTGTTTTTCAAAATCCTCATCGTCCGGTGCTTTTTTCTTTTTCTTCTTGGGCTTTGGTTTCTCAGGTTTTGATGCATCATGCATGAAGACCTCGCGGTGTGGATACGGGATTTCAATGTCGTTCTCTTTGAAGGCATCCCAAAGCGCGAGGAAGACTTGCCCACGGATGTTGGCGACACCTGCTTCTGCATCTTTGATCCAGAAACGCATATCGAAATTGATCGAGGAATCGGCGAAAGCGGTGATCCAGCAAACAGGTTCTGGGTTATCGACAACACGTTCGAGAGCTTTGGTTGCCTCAATGGCGACGGCCATGACTTCATGCGGATCGGAGTTATAATGGACACCAAATTCCAGGTGGATGCGCACGAGGTTGTTACCGTGACTCCAGTTAATCACGCGTTGGGTGATGAAGTCCTCATTCGGTATGAGGAAGGATTTATTGTCGCGGGTGACGATTTCGGTGTAACGGGCCGCCATGTTGTTGACCCAGCCGAATGTACCGATATCAGGAATTTCTATGACATCGCCCGGTTTGATCGAACGGTCAAGTAGTAGCAGCATGCCCGAGAAGAGGTTGGAGATACCTTTTTGCAAACCAAAACCAATACCCAAACCGATGGCACCACCAAAGACCGCGAAGAGGGATAAATCAATACCTGAACTGTTAATCCCGACCAGAGCCGCAACAACAATAAGCACG
>CAYGQG010000011.1:0-24375 GCA_964351955.1 uncultured Micavibrio sp.
ATCGGCACGGTCGGCCTTGCTTTGGATATTGGCCAGCAGCATGCGGGTTTCTTCGAGTTCTTGAAGCGCGTCGCGGGCGAGGATTTCAGCGTGCGAACTGTCGCCGCTTACTCCGCCTTTGCTCAATTTTTGTTCGAGCGTTTTGTAGGCCTTTTCATTCACGTCGGCCTTTTTTTGCAGATCGCCGACGATGGTGCGGTATTCTTCGAGCGCCTTTGCCATTTCGTTGCGCTCATTTTGCGTGGATTTCAGGCGTTCATTCAGAGCCTTCAATAGCGCAATGATTTGGATCTGCGTTTGCGGGCTGGACTGTGCTGCGGGGCCGGAAGCAAACGGAGGAGGCTGAAAAGCTTTCTCGAAAGATGCGTCCCCGTTGTTGTTGGATGATTTAGGTGATGTGGTCTTTGCATCGTTCGCACCGTCTTCAGGTGTATGAAAATAAACGCGACCCTCTGATGTTCTTTTGAACCCCATAGTGAAGAACTCCAATACTCAAAAATATATAATAGAATCGCACTATACCGAATTTTGTAAAATCACGCCAAAATTTTATGGGTGGTTGAAAACTTGGTCCACAACCACACTAAAATACTGCAAAGCCATTCTTGAGAATGCTGCCAATGTGACCGTTATTGATGATGCGTGTCTGCGCTTTAATCTCAGGGCGTTTAAAGCGGGTGATGCCTATGGTGCGGGGGATGGAAAATATTCGTTCAGGACGTTCAGCGAATTAATGCTGCGTTTCTAATTTACACAGATAGACTGTGCCACGAACGCCCGCCATTGTCGCATCGTCAGGCTTTAAAAACAGCTGCTTCACAGCGCCTCTTTCACCCTGCTCAATCCAGAAATAATACTCTCCGTCAGGTGCGGGGTAACGCGGTGAACGCTCGAAATCATGGGCATCCTTGAACTTATCGTAATCCGCAGCCACAAAGAACCGTGACGACACAGGGGCAGAAAATTTCACATACAAATAATGATCGCCTTTCGAGAGGTCAAAATCACTTATGTTTGTAAACAGGGGTAATTCATCCGGTGACATAATTTGAAAGCTCTCGCTTTGCGCAACTGGATTGTCGCTACATGGTCCGTGCAGTGCCGGAATAGCCTGTAAAAAAACCTTACGGCGCATATGATCAAAATTATAATATCCCGGAACTTCCCAGATCGCGATTTTAGCCGGATTGGTTTTGGCACGTTCCGAATTCAAATACGCAATCATGCTCGTATCCGTTCCGGCATCCGTAACAGCCATGTTCTCTACGTCCGCACCCAATGCCTCTTTTAGAAACCCTTCAAAATTGGCAACATTCGAGCTAGCTGCGCTGTTACTCGTACCGAACAGCACAACATCAGCCGCGTGTGTGTCGCCGAACAAATCAGATTCAGAATTGGAAACAGATTTGGCCTGTGTCTCATAGTGTGTGCGAGGTTCAGGCGGCATATCAGTGCCACAGATTTTCTTGAAAACTCTTTTAAATGCGCCTTTATAATCCTCGACTTCTCCGGCTGTCGTTACGTATTCCGTTTTAGAAATAGCCTCGTATGCGGGCAATGTTTTTACGTATGCCGCTACAGCTTTTGCAGCCTCCCGCGCCCCTTCGGGTGTCCAATGATGGTCGCGCTTGTAATACATTTGAACGTCCGGCGCGAGATCGGGTAAACCGACAATGTGGATGCCCTCGCCTTGCATAGTCTCTATGAACCCTGCGTAATTTTGCAGCGCTGTTTGCGCTTGCTGCCCATCCATCTTCAACTCATTCTGATCGGATTTTTTAACATGGTTGTGGTGCACGATGCTGCGCGGAGGCGGATACAGAATGAGCAAATCAGTGCCCTGTTCTTTAAATTTTTGCTGAAGCGTTTTTAAATAAAATTGCGTTTTACGGGAGATATAAAAATCGTCACGAAAGCCCGTATTGCTTCGAAAAATCCAGCCGTCACCCCCAAGAATAAACTTTTTGTAGTTATCAAGGCCAGCCAGTTCGAATTGCGTATCATCGCTCAGCGCATCGCACCAAATATCCGAAAAATCTTGCGCCACCGCCGGACGAACAAGAAGAACAAGCAAAATCACAAAAGGCAAAATCGTTTTCATCCCAGTACGTTACGCATTCCAAGACGCTATCGCAACGGGTTTTTGGTTATGGCTGGATTACAAACTTGGCGGCTTGCAACGGCATGGTAAATGAAGCGTTGTCCTGAACCAGATTGGCTGTATTCACGCCCAGCTCTGCATCATAAATGAATATGATTCGTACCAATGAACGCATCCTTAAACTCGGCCCATGGTCGATGCCGTTTTTTGTCTGGTGGTCGTTTATGGATCAACGGCTATCCATCTGGACCGCATTGGCCGGGCCGATTTTTGCACTGATGCTTTCGGTGCAATACGGTGCGAATGTATTAGCGTATTATCTTGTATGGGTCGCCTTCATACGTGCGATCATGAGTTTAATGTTGCTGACATCGCGTTACGAGATCAGTTGGCGTTATCCGTTCCTGATGTATTACAACCAGATTATCGGCGCGGCGATTAAAACCTATGTGATGTTCAGAATGGATCAGCAAAGCTGGACACGACAAAAGATCAGCAACGATGAAGACGGGCGCAGGCAAACCGGGTCACTGGTTATGCATAGCGTTGCGATTTTGGTATTCGTCAGCGTTATCGGGCTGGCCAGCAATGTGCTGAACATTCCCTATACCGCTTTGCGGACGTTATTCTAATTTCGTTATCTCGAAAGCTTACAGTTTTTTCATACTGGCTTCGTTAGAGGCAAGTTTGTTATATGCGCCGGCGTATACCTCAACAAGGCAGCCAATACCGCGGCTCATTAATGCGCGGCATTTACCGTAAGCATCTTCGAGGCCTGCTTCTCTATACCCTATGCGCAGGGTGTGCTTACCCGTTTCGGGATCGGCGAAGCTATCCTGCGCCTGCACCAGCAATTCTCCACCAGCGATGATCGGGCGGTAGCGAGTGTGCAACCTGTACCATTGCGTAGACATCAACAGGCGTGAATTATAATCACCCAGATTGAGGACGACATTGTATTGATCCGTGTCGAAATCAATATGCGGGTGAAGTGCACGATAATCTGTAAGATCGGAGAGAATTTCGCTCGGCACATCGCCCTCGCCTTCATCGACGTAAACATCGTTACCGTAGATAATAGTACCATCGTAACCAATTTCGATTTGTTGCGGCATTGGCCTTACGATGTTGTTGCTTTCCGCAGATTCTCTGTCGATCACAAGCAGGTACCGACCAGGCGGAATGCGGGAGAAGATATAGAAACCGCCAAAATCGGTCGTCGCTGTTTGCTCCACTTCTCCTTCCGCATCATACAGATGCACAGGAATACCTTTCAACGGTATTGGTTCAGCCAGATTTTCATTGCGCGCATAAACAGTGCCGTCGATCTCGCCGGACATGTGGATGGGGTAGCTAAGCTCGGCGACATACCCTTCACGCGGCAGAACAGATACGCCCTCAAAACCTGAAATCCAATACGGGTCTTTCAAGCTGTCTTCATCAATGATCACATCAGTGCGGCGCAACTCAGCCATATTATTAAAGAATGCGATCCCTTTATCATCCGTCTTAGCTTGTCCGCCGTTCTGTAAACCTTTTACAACGATGCCTTCGAGAGGCTGTTCATTATCGTTGAGAATACCGTCACCGTTTTCATCCAAAAACACCTCGACACTCATTGCGCCATTGCTGGTTACGTTCCGGTCGAAAGAATAGATATTATTATTGATCGGGTCTTTGGCGATACCGAAGCTGGTGGAGAGGCCTGCGAAAACATCATTGTCGGAGTTATAAGTAATGCTCGGCGAAATGCGTGCGAATCCAGCCTGCCAATTCAATCTGGAAGACACCTCTGTTAAATCAGGGTCCACCTGATGCCTTAAATCCAGATCAAAGGTAGAGTTTTCAAGGACCCGCCTTCTAAGCGTTGCAGTTAAACTTTCAACGCCCGCATCCGGCGCTATCTCATAATTGCTAATAAAACGGATGTTGTTTTTGCCGTAGCGACCATTCACGACATTTGTCCAATTCACAGTGTCATCGGCGCTAGTATTGTTTGTTGTATAACTTAATGACTCGCTAACCCCAAACCTACCAAAATACGAGCCTATACCAGCACTTCCGGTAAAGCTTTCAAAGCCGCCCGAAGCCTTGAGGTAAGAAGCAGAGCCTGTATATGTAGCACGCTTTCCCAAATTCAAACCCAGCGGTCCGTTTGCATTGAGCTGCGCTCTGAATAAGCCGGTTGTATCATCGCCGTTAGAGAACGTATCGAAATTATCACCGCGCCATTCGTTTCTGGCAATAAAGTCATGTTCGCCAAGATTGATCCTTGCATCCAGTTCGGCTGCCATATCAGCCTCGTCATCTACGCCGAGACTTCCGTCTACCAGCGCCTCTCCCACGCGGCTAGAAAGACCAGCATATGCCACATTGTTACGCTCGTTGTCCTCCTGATGGCTCATGATGCCCAGTGAACCAAAAGTACCCGGGGTCAACGGCTTTTGAACAAACGCCCGTAATGTCGGAGAGCCTCTATCGTCGTCACTAATTTTATCTTTGCGATAAGTCTGCATACGATCAAAGGTTAGAGAGACATCGTATGTCATTTCTCCCTCGGCCAAAGTTCTATCTACAGGAATGGATACGTATTCTTCGCGTTCTTCACCTTGCGGTCCGTAGAACCTGAGCAAGAAAACGTTTTCATCATCAAAAAGCAATACATCATTAAAACTATAGAAGCCGTCATCGCTGACCTGAATAATATCAAGAAACTGCTCGCCCCTGTACAGCTCCACATCCCATCCGGCAGGAACATTACCGCTAATGCTTGTTACGGGTTTGTTGGATACGCGAAGCGGGTCTTCGTTCGTAATACTTATACCCAGCTCCTGACGGCGGCTATCCTCAATGGGCAGCGCCGGCTGAATAACATCACCTAATTGGTATTTTCTGGCCTTCAGTGGGCCTAGCAATTCCGGCTCCAGAGATTCCTGTTTATACGTTGCGCGAATGTTATCAAGCTGATTTTCATCTGTGAGCAATGTCTGCGTAAACAGTGTTCCATGCAAGAAATCCCCAGAAGTTCGAATATTTGCTGAATGCTGTGTTCTGGACGGCAAGTTCGATTGTCCGTCCCGTCTGAAAGTCGAGTTCGTATTCACATCTATTAGAGGAAAGTCTATCAAACCCGCTTCACGCGAACCTAGCGGTAACTCTGCCTCTTTACGTTTAATGGAAGATGGACTTTTTTTAGCGCGTTCTAGTTCCGCTAGCTGAGGCAAAGGAGGATCGGATTCCAAAGCAAAAGACTGATCAGGCACGTTCAAATCAATATCAAAACCAAACCACTCACCATAATTTTCGATGGGAAAATACAGATCCCCTTCATCAGAAATCATGTTTTCCGGAAACGAAAACGTGCCCTCAGCGCTCTTGACCGTCTGATTTGAGGCGCTCAAGCTAAAATCATTCTCCTCGCGTACATACCATCCCTGCGCATTCAGGTTTTCGTCAATATTTATGGGTAAATTCAAAACCCGCAGAATATCGCGAAAGGACAGCAAAACCTTCTGATTTTGTACTTTACCGAGGATTACATCATCAAGCGTGAGGGAATTCCCCAACCGCACCTGCAATAATAAACCCTCGCCCTCGGTAAGAATATTTTCCTTTTCTGCCGTTAATTCTATCGTCTGGTCGTTCATAAAGCGATCTGCCTTGGAAAAACCGGATTTCATTTTTTGCAAAAAACTTTGCGCTAAATTACGTCTTTCCCCTTGCGTGAGATCAGAAGCGTACACCCGCGCGGCGTTGCTGAGAGTCCCATACAGGACAATCATTGTCATAGCGCAAACATAACGAGTTCTTATTTTCATAAAAAATAAGGTCTTTTTTTCAACTGTAATTACATGAAAGAAACGCAGAAATATCCACAACTATTTAACCACACAACACCTGTGGATACAATTCGTCATTAAATGAAGAAAACCGCTTAATATGCTCTTTTACCGTCAAAATTTAATAATGATTTAACGGTTTTGATGTGATACTAATAAAGTAGTCTTAATTTTACTAAAATAAATAAAGCACTGCGTTTTTCAAAACTGACTTAAACCGAGACCTAGAAGGAGAAACCTAATGGAACTCAAAACTTTGAAAGCGCTTGCTCTGACAAGTGCGACAGTAATCGGACTTGCAGCAGCAGGACCTGCTTATGCCCAAACCGAACCCCTTACAACATCGATAACAACTTCCAGCGCGATCACAACTGCCGTGGTTAACGGAACGACGTATGGTACGTACCTGGTGATTGTTACGGGTGGTGATAACCCAACGCTTACAATGTCTACTGATGGCTCAAACACCATCACACCGGCAGGTACCGGCGGTGGTTCACAGCTTGTATTCGTTTCCGGCACACCTGACGAAGGTGCAATGACAGTTGAAACGCCAGCGCCATCCCTTCTGGACATGGATTTTGTCACCTTAACTGGCTTTACAGACTTTGCAGATGCCGGCATGAGCCTGACTCGTGTTGATTACGAAACAGCCACGGAAAGTGGTAACTTCGCTACTGGTGCAGATGCCACGGAGACCATTACAGTTGCCGCGGGTGCGACACCTGAACCGATTGCGTTCGGTGGAGTTATTACCTTTACAGCCACACCAGCAGATGCTGCGCACTCTGCTGACGTTGTTCTGGACTTCACTTATCCATAGGTTGTTCGAGAAACATATTAAGTATTCAAAAAGGCGCTCTCTTGAGCGCCTTTTTTCATGTTCACGAATATCTTAATTATTACTGTATCGGGAATTCCCGCCTGTCGAATACGATGTTCTTGTCTTTATCATAGTGTCGATATTCAACAGTGATCGTCTGACCCGAAAGATTGTCTGTACTTAAAAGTACCTTCATTTCACGACTGCCTACCTCCGAGTAAACATGGGCATTCGATATTTCGCCGATAACCTCACCCTTGTTATCGTAGATAAACAGATGCCCAAGCGCGCTATGTATCCCACTTCTGCTTATGTTTATTTTTGCAATCAACTTGCCGTTCTTCTCGTTTCTTTCAAAGTTCATGCTTTCAATTTTGGCGGCCACATCAAGATCACCGGATTGGAATATAATAGGAATTGCAAAACGGTATCTGAAACTCACCGCGGCAGACTGCCCTTGAATCGGGTCAGCCTCCCCTGCCTCATCATCGAATGTCGGGCTAAACCTCAGGTAAGCACGATAATCCCCCACGGGGACCTCGGCAGGCCGGCGCAATGCCAAACGTATTTTCTGTCTACCGCGAGGGGGTAATGTCACACGCCTTGGAGTAAACACCACATGCTCAGACAGGTCGAAATCGGTAATAGATTGATCAACCCTTTCCTGCATGCTTTTGGAGCTTCCCTCAATCATTTTAAAAAACTCCCACGACATGTCGTATGTTCGTGTCTCTTTGCCCGTATTCAGCAAAATAACTTCTTCAAAACGCTCGCGACCTTCAAACAAAACACGCGTCGGAATGATGCTTAGCTCGGCATATGCCGTCGCTGCCCCCCCTAATCCGGAAGCTCCGAAAACCAGAACCAAAGCGATATTTCTTAAAAACCTTCTCACGCAAAACCTGCCTTTCTTACAAATAATTTACATCCAACTGCACAGTGGCTGTATATGTCTGATCCGGATAACCAAGCCCGTTTCCTGTTGTCGATGCCGTACCACCCAGAGTAACTCTTGCAACGCCCGCGCCATCAACATTCGTATGATTGACTGTAAAACCACTAAGAATAAATTCGTTTGTAATATTCACTCCGCGCATAGTTGTCAGCGCGGTAACAGTCACACTGGCAATGACAGCGCTCGGTGTAAGGCCATCTAAGTCATAAATGCCTTGCTGCGCAGTCGGGGTTATCTCAATCAAGCCCGCCGAGTCAGTAACATTGCCGCTTGTTGATATCGTAATTGTCTGCACTGAATTATTGTTCGCCACCAGATAATTACCGAAACTCAGCGCCTGTATCGTGGTAATGCCTGCGCGGGCATGCCCGACAACCAGCACACAAATAACAAACAACAATGCAATCAGAAACTTATGCAACGAGCACCTCGTGAAGTATTTTAAATAAGGTAGAGCACATGTCATACTTTCTCAAGCTTTCAAATTTCGTGCCAAACCCTTGGAAACAGTGTGCATAAAACTGTGCATAATGCCTGAATCCTTGCTTGACGTTACATAAGCCCTCCCGTACGCTTAATACTGCACTACTAAGAGTATCTGCGTTTTCTGGGCTGTTTTTCAATTTGGGCACGCGCTCTGGTTCCATCAGGGCACATTTCTGGGCCATATGAATAGAAAATTTGTATTTTGCATGACTTTAATGCTGCTTTCGGGATTCACCGCAAGCTGCGGTCTTGTGCCCGGTTTTTCCCAAAACAGCCAAAACCAAAACACCCTTCAAAACAACAGCCAATCCCAAGCTCAGCCCAACGCCCAAGCCAGCACGCCCACTGGAAACGCTGTAGCAATCCCTCCCCCCGTCGCCCTGCCGCCCAGCTACGGTGACCGCCCTAACGGGGCTTCCGCAGAAACCGGACAACCACTTACCCTGCCGAATGGATTGCCTGCCCTACAAGCCAAAGGCGTGAATGTTGATGCCCTATTTGCACAGGATGTAGCAAATACCGATCAACGATTTGACCGTCTCGAAACGGCCGTACTTGATTTACGTCGAGAGTTCGAGTCGTTTAAACCGGCGATTGTTCGACTGGTTGCCGTTGAGGCCGACATACAAGATCTCATTGAACAGCTTGATGTGTTGTTGAAAACCGAGCCTGCGCCCGTTGCCCAAGCGCCTATGGCCCTCACCCCCACCCCACAAGTACAGGTTCAGGACAGCCCAAGACCGGAACCTGCAGCAACACCTACACCCGCGCTGCAGCCCAAAGCGGATGTTTCAGGGCCAACACGTGTATCAGCCCTACGCGTAGGCCAACATAGCGGGAAGTTACGGTTGGTGATGGATGTGACACAAAAGACCGATTTCAACATCGATCTGGATAATCAGGAACACATCATGATTATCGAGCTGCCCAGCGCCCAATGGTCAGCAAGTGCACAAAAGAGCTTCGCTAAATCGCCGTTACTTAGCTCCTACACGACAGAGAGCATAAATAATGGTCAAGGGACACGTGTTGTAATGACGCTTAAAAAGTCGACGATACTTTTGAAATCGCAAGGGCTACCGCCCGGACCAAATCCGTATTACAGAATTTACGCAGATTTGCAGCTATAAGCTCTACCGCAAAGCAGTCATGATTACTCTTCGGTCATAGCCCATTGAAACGAAGCGGCGACAAAATCAGGGTTTAACCATTTTTCATCTCCGACTCCGTATTTCAAGGCCTGCCCATTGGTATCGGTTATATAGCCGCCGGCGGCTCTAAGGATGGCATCACCAGCTGCTGTATCCCATTCACATGTAGGACCGAAGCGCGGATAAATATCAGCCTTGCCGGATGCAATTGCACAGATTTTTAGCGAACTGGCTTTTTTAACAAGCTTGTTCACTTTGAATTGTTCGAGAAAATTATCGAGTTGGCTTTTATCGCCGTAAGAACGGCTCGTGATCACTGTCAGCCCCCCTGACGGTAAACCTCTTACTGAAATCGGTTTATCTTTTTTGGTTTCCGCAGACCATCTTATCGCGGTGTTTGGCCCGCAAGCGGCGTAAAGTTCTTCCTTCACAGGTGCGTAGACAACGCCCAAACACGGTTCATTATTTTTGATCAACGCTATATTGACCGTAAATTCTTCGCCGCCCTCAATGAAATTTTTTGTACCGTCCAGAGGATCAACCAGCCAGAAGTAACCAGCGCGGTCATCAATGCTGTCTGCATTGTTTAGCGCAACGGTTTCCTCACCAATCATGGGCACATTCGGGCAAACATTTTTTAAAGCGGCTTTAATAAAAACTTCTGCGTCACGATCCGCAGCCGTAACAGGAGACTCGTCTTGTTTGGTTTCAACCTGCAACGGCTCCAAACCGTTATAGTGATCGAGGATGACCTCTCCGGCATCGATGGCAATTCTTCGTACGATATTGCTCAGAGCCTCAGGGCTTTCAAGAAGTTTTGTTTCGCGCGATTTACCTGCATCTGATGACATGGGTTATAGCCGGACTTTCTGCTCGATATAATCGGCTAGAGTTTTTACGCATGTATCAATGTCTTCAGCCTGCGTGTCCAAAACAAGATCAGGGGCAGTTGGCTCTTCGTAAGGGGAGCCGACACCTGTAAAATGCGGGATATTTCCGGCACGGGCCTTTTCGTACAAGCCTTTGGGATCTCGCTTTTCGCAGGTTTCCAGGTCGGCCTTTATAAACACCTCATGGAACACATCACTGCATCGCGCGCGAGCCTTTTCGCGGTCTTGTTTAAACGGGGAGATAAACGCCGCAATGACAATCAAGCCCGCATCGGCCATTAATGCTGCTGTCTCACTTACACGCCGTATATTTTCCACCCTATCCTGATCCGAGAACCCTAAATCCCCACATAAACCACGGCGCACATTATCGCCATCCAGAACATAGGTATGCATGCCCTTTTTCTGCAGGACTGCTTCGGCGTGCATGGCGAGGGTTGATTTTCCCGATGCAGATAAGCCCGTGAGCCAGAAGACACCCCCGCGATGTCCTTTATTTGCGACACGCTCTTTTTGGGATATGAGATGGTCAACCGGCGTTAAGTTTGGATTATCTTGCATAGGCATTATGCGGATGAGACTTGCTTTAGTTCAACGTTTTGCTCAGAGGTGACCTGTGGTCGACCAATGGATACGTAATGGAAACCTTTTTCGCGCAGGACTTCCGGCTTATATATGTTGCGCATATCAATCATGCGTTTCGTTTTCATTATTTCCGCCAAACGGGAGATGGACAATGCACGGAATTCATTCCATTCGGTAATGATGACCAAAGCGTCCGCATCCTGTGCGGCCTCATAGGCGTTTGCGGCCCATTCGACATCTTCAAGGTGCTTTTTCGCTTCTTCCATTGCGACGGGATCGAACGCCGCGATGTGAGCGCCCTCATCCTGAAGGTAGGGAACAATCTGCAATGACGGAGAATCCCGCATGTCGTCCGTATTCGGTTTGAATGACAAGCCCAGTACCGCGATGCGTTTGCCTTTAACATCACCACCGCACGCATCGATAACGCGTTGCGCCATTGATCTCTGGCGTTCGGTGTTAACCCACACAACTGTTTCGATGATGTTTTGCGGGGCATCATATTTTTGTCCGATTTGCGTCAGAGCCAGCGTGTCTTTAGGGAAACATGAACCGCCATAGCCCGGACCCGCGTGGAGAAACTTGCTGCCAATACGTCCGTCCAGACCAATACCACGAGCAACTTCCTGTACATTCGCGCCGGTCTTTTCACACAGATTGGCAATCTCGTTTATAAACGTAATCTTCATCGCCAAAAATGCGTTCGCCGCATATTTAATAGTCTCTGCGGTTTCGGGTGTGGTGATCACCATCGGCGTTTCGTTGATGTAAAGCGGACGATATAGGTCGCGCATGATTTCTACTGCGCGTTCGCTTTCCGTACCGATGACGACGCGATCAGGGCGGATGAAGTCATTGATCGCCGCACCTTCGCGCAAGAATTCAGGGTTTGAGCAAATATCGAATTCAACATCCGTTTTGCCAAGTTTTTCCAATTCATCGCTAATGATCTTTTGAATTTCACGTGCCGTTCCTACAGGAACGGTCGATTTGGTGACGATGAGGGTATACCCCTCCATAACACCCGCGACCTCACGTGCGGCTTGGTAGACATACGACATGTCAGCATGCCCGTCATCGCGCCGTGATGGTGTTCCCACCGCAATGAAAACCGCTTTCGCATCGAGAACAGCTTCTTTTAAATCCGTGGTAAATGACAAGCGACCGGCCTTAACCTGCTTGGCGATCAAATCATCAAGTCCCGGCTCGTAAATCGGAACTTCACCGTCTTTCAAACGCTGGATTTTCTTTTCATCCTTGTCGAGACAGACAACATCAATACCGAATTCCGCAAAACACGTTCCGGACACCAAACCTACGTATCCCGTCCCAATCATACCAATGCGCATAACAAAGCCTTTTTTCTCACTTTGAGTTTAATCGCGCCTATACTGCACGTCCTGCTCAGCCTTTGACAAGGGCTAAATAGAAAACCGTAAAACTAACGGCTTGTTAAGGTTTTTTGCGATATTCTGTAAAATATAAGTTCTGTTTACCAATTCTATAACCCAACCAACACATCAAAGCATTGCATACCCAGCCCAATTCTGCTTAAACTCCCTTACATACAGCCCGAAATCGGGCCTTTATACGATTAAATCAAAGGATATACACATGGCTAAAAAGGACACTAAAACCGCCAAAAAGGATACGACGAAGGACGCACCGGCAGCCGCGCCGAAAGAGGCCGCGAATATGCCCCTGTTCTATTCTAATCCTGTACCTTTAGATGCCAAGGAGCACGCTAAACTTGGTCTGAAAAAGAATTTCGGATTTCAATTTACAGACGGTGTGAACGCCGTACCTGTGAATTTGATAGAAATGCCCCAGGTCTGCCATTTCTACCCGATTGCTTTTTCACCGGATGGTAATGCAACGCCTGTTGCTATTCTGGGTTTGCGCGATAATGAAAACCTGTTTTTACAGCCTGACAACAAATGGGAAGCCAACACATACATCCCTGCGTACATTCGTCGTTATCCTTTCATCTTCTCTGAACTGCCTGAAGGCGATCAATTGACGCTTTGCGCCGATATGGACGACAACGTGGTTGAAGACGGCGGAGAGCAAGCATTCTTTGATGCCGACGGCAACGCAAGCGAATTGGCCAACAATGCTTTGGAATTCTGCAAATCCTATCACGCTGCTGCCCAGCAGACCGTTGAGTTCAGCAAAGCCTTATCCGATAGCGGGTTGCTTGTTGATCGTGAAGCACAGATTAACGTTGCCGGTAATCGCCGCATCAATTTCTCCGGCTTTAAGATTATTGATGAACAAAAACTGGCTGCTCTTGATGACAAGATCTTCATTGAGTGGCGACAAAAAGGCTGGTTGCCGTTCTTGTACGCGCATCTATTCTCCGGTGCGCAATGGCAACGCCTGACATATCTTCTGAACACACGTTTGGAAAAAGAAGCAGCCTAAATAAAGAGTTATTATTATATTACAGGCCGTTCGGGAATTTTCCTCGACCGGCCTGTGGACTTTTATGGAATAAGAATCTTGCTTTTCATTATCTACCCGTGCTAACGCTTCTTGTATTCAAGAACACATTTTTAACGAGGTGACACATGGCCAAAGTTGGAGCACAGCGAGCTGCCGATTTAACCGGCAAATCAAAATCAACCATTCAACGCGCAATGAACAGCGGCAAGCTTTCCTACGAGCTGGATGCAAACGGTCGTCGTATCATTGACGTATCTGAACTCGAACGTGCTTTCGGGTTGGAAAACTCCTCTAATGGCGCATCCTCCGGCGGTTCTGTTGAGCAAGAACTCGAAAAGGCCGCAGGTCTTATCGAAATGGAACGCATGAAAATGCGCATCCAGATGCTGGAAGCCCAGCTTCAAACTGCCGAAACACAAGTAGACGATTTGAAAGCCCAGCGTGACCAATGGCAAAAACAAGCTTCACAAGTTCTGATCACCAGTCAGTATTCACAAAAGCAGGCTGAAGAACTGGCCGAGCAGCTTAAAGAGCGCGAACGCAAAGCCCGCGAACGCCGTGAGCGCATGGAACAGCAAAAGCTTGAAGACAAAATGAAAAAGTTCAAAGCCGGTAATGAAAACAGCGAAGAGCAAGAACAGGACGACACTGTTTTTGGTAACATTATCAAGCGCGTAAAAGGACAGCGTTAACCAAAGCCTGTCAAAAAAACTTCCGATTCATATTCAGACAATGGTATACTTAGAGAATGAGCATTTCATTCTTTAAGTATATTTGTCTATTCCTGTGCATCGGTGCTTTTGCCCTCTCTCCCGTATATGCGGATGAAATGGATGAAGTCCCTGATGAATACCTGCAAGAAGCTGATGCTTATTTCGGTAAATGCTCGACTGATTACGTCACAAAGCAATACTACAATTGCGCATGCGCCTCTTCGGTTCTTTTGAGAGAACGCATCCTGCTGGGCCCTACGGTCCCCCAAACAACGATTATGGGCAGGGTTCTGGGTGAATGTTTCGACGCAATCAATACTGCCGGTCCCATATATGATAAATGCTTGAGACGGGTAAGCCATTTCAAACCCGGTACTGATCCTGAAAAATATTGTGAATGTGTCGCCAACACCTATGTTGAGGCCATGAATTTGCAGAAACCGTCTATCAAATCCGAGACAATGGTGCGATACGAAGTTTTCGCAAATACGCGATGCATGAACCCCACTACACCCCTGCCCCCCGGCTAAGAGATAATCACTTCCGAACCATTGAGCGCGGCTTCTAAATATGCAGCGGCATGCGGCATGATGTTGTTGTCAAAGAACTGTGAATGTTTCTGCTTGGCTGTGGCGTAATCGCTGTCTTGCTTGGCTACGGCTTGTGCCGATTTATGGAGCATGATGCCCGCAGCCAGAGTTGCAAAACCTTTTAGATATGGCGTTGCCATGGCTTGCGCGAGGTCGAGGTTCTTATCGCCCGACGCTTCGATAAGCGCATTCGTAATCTCTTCCAGCTTCGCGAGGTTTTCGCGGTACGATGCCGGGGCTTCGCCTTTCATCTGCGCGATATATTTCTTAACCGTTTGGCCGCCATCGCGGATAGTTTTGCGGAAAGTCAGGTCGAGCGCCTGAATGCCGTTTGTACCCTCATAGATAGGCAGAATGCGGGAATCACGGAAATACTGGGCCGCGCCTGTCTCTTCGACAAAACCCGAACCGCCATGTATTTGTACGCCCAAGGATGTAACCTCAACCGCCATATCGGTACACCATGCTTTAACCAATGGCGTAAGAATATCGACCTTTGCTCTGGCATTGGCATCGCCGCTATGCGCTGCATCTAGCGCTACTGCCGCATCATACGTCAGTGCTCGCCCTGCTTCGATCTGCGCCTTCATGGATAAAAGCATGCGCTTTACGTCCGCATGTTGGTCAATGGTTACACGCTCACCTGTGGTCAGCGATTTACCCTGCACGCGTTCTTGCGCATAGGCCAGCGCGTGTTGATATGAGCGCTCAGCCAGAGCCACGCCCTGCAAACCAACAGACAAGCGGGCATTGTTCATCATAGTGAACATGTATTTCAGGCCTTCGCCTTCCTTACCAACCAGATAGCCCGTTGCGCCGCCATCGTCGCCATACTGCATGACGCATGTCGGGGAGGCATGAATGCCGAGCTTATGATCCAAGCCAACGCATTTCACATCATTGCGGCTGCCGTCTTCGAGGAATTTAGGAACGATGAATAAGGAGATGCCTTTAACGTCTTCGCCAGCATCCGGCGTTCTGGCAATAACGAGATGGATGATATTGTCAGCCAGATCATGCTCACCATACGTGATCCAGATTTTCTGTCCCGAAATTTTATATGTACCGTCATCCTGTTTATCCGCTTTGGTGCGGAGCAAGCCGAGATCGGAACCCGCATGCGGTTCGGTCAGGTTCATCGTGCCTGTCCATTCGCCGCTGATCATCTTGGGCAAATATTGCTGTTTCTGTTCATCCGACCCATGCGCGAGGATCGCCTCAACCGCCCCTTGGTTCAGCAGCGGGCACAGACCGAAGGACAGATTTGCCCCCTGCCACATTTCCTGAATGGGGAAAGCCAGCGCCCATGGCAGTTCCTGCCCGCCATATTCATCGGGGAATACAACTGCATTCCATCCGCCATCGCGGTATTCATTATAGGCTTCTTTCCAGCCCGGGGCGGTATTGACGCTATGGTCGTCATTCAGCTTCGCGCCATTGATGTCACCATCACGGTTAATCGGTGCCAATACGCCGCTTGCCAACTTAGCGGCCTCACCCAGAATGGCTTCGGTGGTTTCGCGGTCCAGTTCTTCATGCTCGAACCCCAGCACATCATGGAGCAGAGTTTGCATATCTTCGATGGGGGGATGGTAATCGCTCATAAGAACCTCATTTTGGCACGCGCGTTGCAAATATCTATTTCAGAAACACTATAGAACAATCATTTAGAAGATCATAGATTCGATGCAAGGACTGGGAAACACCATAGATAACAACGTTTTAGCAGCTTTTGGGCATAAAGCGCCAAAAGGCGTGATGAACGCGATTAAACAGGCAAGTGCCAAAACAGGGGTCGATTTTGCCTATCTGGTACAGCAAGCCAACGCGGAGAGCAGCTTTAACCCGAATGCCAAGGCCCGCACATCCAGCGCAACAGGCCTTTATCAATTCATCGAGAGCACATGGTTGCGCATGGTTGAAAAGCACGGCGACAAATACGGTATCGACACGCAAGGGCAATCACGCAGAGAGATTTTAGATTTACGCAAAGACCCCGAGCTGGCGGCTAATCTGGCGGCGGAATTCGCCGGCGAGAACGAGCGTTTCCTGAATGCCCATTGGGGCGGTGAAGTGGGTTCAACCGAGCTATATCTGGCGCATTTCCTCGGCGCAGGAGGTGCTTCAGCGTTTTTGAACGCACGTGATGATAACCCGCTACAAAGCGCAGCCGTCATTTTCCCCGAAGCGGCAAAGGCCAATAAGAATGTTTTCTATGACCAAGCCACGGGCCGTGCCCGCAGCTTTGATGAGGTTTATGGGTTCTTTGACAAAAAATTCCAGATCAAGGGTGAAAGCCCGATCGAACCGCAAACAGAACAAGCTCCGGCAACGCAGATGGCCGCGAACCAAGTTTCCAGCGAGTCTCTTCTGGCTTACGGTGTACAGGATTCAGGGTTTGAGTATCTGGCTGAAGCGCAGATTGCCCAGCAAAACTTTATCGCCAGTAGCGTGTTCCAAAACGGATATAAGCAGCTCGACAACATTTACGGTCAGCCAATGGCGGATACGACGCGCACAGCCTATGGCAGCATCAATCCTTACCCGTCTTTGATCAGAACGCCGATTGAGATCATGCTCCTGGCTGAACTGGATTCCCCCCTATCAGAACAGAACGACCGAGACAGCAAAATCTAAATTGCCTGTTGTTTTAAGCCCAAAAATCTACTAAACACCGCGATGTTATGGGCGATGTCATCAAAATTCTAGGTAACCGTTTACGGCTCGAACAACCTGCGAATGGTTTTCGCACCTCAACCGATGCGGTCATGCTGGCTGCGGCCTGCCCCGCGCAGGAGGGGGAGACCGTGCTTGACCTTGGTTGCGGCATGGGCAGCGCCGCGTTTTGCGTATTGCGCCGCGTTGCGGATACGACGCTAACGGGCATAGACATTCTGCCTGACGTTATCGAACTGGCGCAGAGCAACGCCGAGATGAACCAAATGGAAGACCGCACGGATTTTCGTTGTATCGACATTCGAGATTTCGAGCTTGAGACATTCGACCATGTAATTTGTAACCCGCCCTATCTGGAAGCAGGTGCGCATATTGAATCCCCCGTCCCCGAAAAACAAATCGCCATCGCGCATTCGATTGGCATGGGCGAGGACGATATGGACCTCAAAGACTGGATCGATTGTGCGTTTCGCAGTATTCGCGGCAAAGGTAGCCTGACCATTATCAACCGTGCGGAAAATGTTGCCGAGATTATCCGCGTTATGGGTAAGCGCTTTGGCGCGGTCGAGATTATCCCGCTATGGCCGAAAACAACGCTCGATGCAAAACGCGTCATTATACGCGCCCGTAAGCATCGACGCAGCCCCACACGCATGCATAACGGCGTAGTCATGCATAAGAATGATGGCGAGTATACAGAGGCCGCGCAAAAGGTCTTGCGTGACATGCAGCCCATTGCGTAAGGTGGCGACCTTACAAGGAATTCAACATGGCTATTAAAAAAGCACTTTGCAAAGCGTGTGATGCGTTATCCGGCGTACCGTTGATCGGTGCGATCCTGAAGCCGAAGCCCCGTGTGGCGATCGTTCGGCTGTCGGGCATTATTACCGAAGGCAATACGCGCAAAGCCACGATCAACCACAAAAGTTTCGAGAAAATTTTTGAAGAAGCGTTTGATGTTTTTGATGCAAAGGCTGTTTTGCTGATCATCAACTGCCCCGGCGGGTCGCCCGCACAATGCGCGCTTATCGGCGATCAAATCCGCCGTTTAGCCGAGGAAAAAGAAGTTCCCGTCTATGCGTTTATCGAAGATGTTGCCGCTAGCGGTGGTTACTGGCTCGCCTGCGCGGCGGAAGAGATTTATGCCACGGATGCGTCAATCGTGGGCTCTATCGGTGTTATTTCCGCCAGTTTCGGGTTTAAAGAGTTGATCGAGAAATACGGTGTCGAGCGCCGCGTCTATACTTCGGGTAAGCAGAAAAGCTTTCTCGACCCGTTTATGGATGAAAGCCCCGCTGATGTTAAACGCCTGAAAGCGCTACAGGCCGACATGCACGAGATTTTCATCAACTGGGTGAAGGACCGCCGTGGAGACAAGCTGAACGGCAAGGACAGCGAGATGTTCGAAGGACAGTTCTGGCTCGCGCCAGAAGCGTTAGAGCTCGGTATTATTGACGGTATGGCAGAGGCGAAGTCTTTTGCGAAGAAAAAATTCGGAGAAGAGATTAAGTTCTCCGAATTCGGACCTGAGAAAAAGCTGATCCCGTCCCTACTCGGCACAGAAAGTAAACTTTCCACCACCGCTTCATTGGCCGAAGACGCGATTGATACAATCGAAGCCAAATCAATCTGGGGTCGTTACGGACTTTAAGCCGCTTTCTTGCGAGCCTCTTCGCCTGACAGCTTCATTTTTTCACGAAGGTAATCCAGCGCCTTGTCCATGGAGATGCGTTCCTGCGACATTGTGTTGCGTTCGCGCACGGTGATTGTGCCATCGGCAACCGTGTCGTTATCAATGGTGAAGCAATACGGCGTACCGATTTCATCCTGACGGGCATAGCGCTTACCGATGTTCTGCTTGATATCGAGATCGACAGGGAATTCCTCACGCAGCTCCAGATATAGCTTTTGCGCCAGCGGTACGTGCTCTTCCTTCGCAGTCAGCGGCAGGATCGCAGCCTTTTTCGGTGCCATTGCCGGTGTGAAGTTCAGATACACACCTGACGGACGGCTTTCGTCAATCGTATAGGCTTCACAGATCAAGGCGAGTACACCGCGGGTCAGGCCAGCGGCGGGTTCGATTACATGCGGGATAAAGCGGTTTTTCGGATCTTGCGGGTCCATATATTCCAGCTTCGTGCCTGAATGCTCCTGATGCTGTTTCAAGTCGAAATCGCATCTATGGGCGATCCCTTCCAGCTCACCATAACCAGGAGCAGTGAACGGGAATTTATATTCGATGTCCGATGTACCCAAACCTTCTTTGGCATAGTGGGCCAGCTCGTCGCTGTCATGTTTACGCATGACCATATTGTCGCTACCCAAACCGACGGAGCGCCAAAATTTTACACGTTCATCGAACCAGAAATCCTGCCATTGCTTGGCTTCGTCAGGTGCGCAGAACCATTCCATTTCCATCTGCTCGAACTCACGGGAACGGAAGATAAAGTTACGCGGCGTGACCTCGTTACGATAGGCCTTACCGATTTGCGCGATACCGAACGGCACTTTGACGCGAGATGAATCCAGCACGTTCTTGAAGTTGAGGAAGATGCCTTGTGCCGTTTCGGGGCGTAAGTAAGCTTTGTTATCCTCACTCGCCGTTGCGCCGACATAGGTGTGGAACATCAGGTTGAATTCTTTGGGTTCGGTCAACGTGCCCGGCTCTTTCACATCGGGGCCGACAACCTTTTCGTAATCTTCAACCGGCAGCTTGGTCAGGTTTATTTTCTCGAACAACGAGACATCAGACGGCATGCCGAGTTTTTTGAGTTTCTTTTCGATCTCGTCGTCTTCGCTTTCCTCGTGGAATGCGGGCCAGCGATCGGCCTTATCCGATGTCAGTACAACCAAGTGGTCTTGGCGATAGCGTTTCTTGGTTTCCTTACAATCGACCATAGGATCGGAGAAGCCGCCGACATGGCCCGAAGCTTCCCATGTTTTGGGATTCTGGATAATCGACGAATCGATACCGACGATTTCAACAGGCGTACCATCAGGGCCAAGCGGCGGTGTAATCACCATCTGCTTCCACCAGGCATCGCGCAGGTTGTTTTTCAACTCTGTTCCCAACGGGCCATAGTCCCAAAACCCGTTCAGGCCGCCATATATATCGCTGGCGGGAAAGATAAAACCTCTGCGCTTACAGAGCGCGACAATGTCTTTCATATCGATGGACACGTTAAAAACCTCTTTTGTTTAAACTGACTACTGTTTTCAAAGATTTAGCGTTGCAGTGCAACCGCTTTCTTATCTTTTTACCTAAAACGTTAACTTTTACAGCATTTTACGCTCAGAACCCGCGAAAAACTTGCAATTTTGGACGTTTTTCTATACCATGTCCTTAAATACCAGAAGGAGGTAACCGATGTCATCTATAGCAGGATACAGTGGTGGTATAGCTCCAAAAAATGCTGAAGGTAATTATTCAGCAGAGTTTGCCAGAATGGCCACCGACAATCTCAAGGTTGATTTAGCCGGTTGGAATTCATTCGCAGAAGCAAACGCCACGTGGGATGTTGCATACCACTAACATTTAAAGGAACTGAGTATGTCTCATAATTACAGCAATATGTCGAATGTCGGCGCCGGAGAAAAAGATCCGAATGTAATTCGCGAAATTGTTCGTGAGATTGCGGACCGTTCAAAAGGTGCTCGTGACAAATTAGGTTGGGGTGCTCTTATGGAGCGTTTCCATTACTACACCGACTTTGAAGACCCTTATGCTGATAATGATCACAATGCGACTTTGGAATTAGACGAAGCCGCATAAGGCTCAGGCTTTATAAAAAAAACAGTACGAAGGCGCTTTACGGCGCCTTTTTTATTGCGCTAACGATAGACGATGCGCTGCACGCGACCTTGGCGGTTAAGCGTCATATCGATGCTGTTTTGTGATTTCTGCAGTGCGGGTTCAACATCTGCCACAGCTTCGATTTTGACACCGTTAATCTCCAACAATATATCGCCTTCCCGTACGATGCGCCCAGCAATCGTCCCGCGCGGTGCAGCGATCACTATAACACCCAGTGTCTGATCATCCACACCAAGCTCAAGCGCAACGGCAGGATTTAGATTCCCGATCGTCGCGCCGCTCAGCGCATGTTTATCTTTAAGTATTGTATCGTTACGCGGAGGGTCATTCGGCGGGCCCATAGCAATTACAGGAATCACGCTCTTTTTGCCATTACGGATAATTGTCACCTCGGCGCTATCGCCTAATGCTACGGTCGCCATACGGAATTTCATCTCCGATCCATCGCGGATGATGCGGTCATTCAAAGACAGGATGACGTCCCCTACCTTCGCGCCGCCTTTTTTCAACGGACTGGCGGGGTGTAATTCGTTGATCAATGCCCCTTGCGGTTTTTCGAGACCAAGAGAAGCAGCTATGTCCGCCGTTATGTTTTGAGAGGTCACCCCAAGCCAAGGTCTGACAACGCCTTTTCTGCCGCTCGCGCCTGCTTTTTCGGCCGCGATCACGGACGCCACCATTTCGGACGGAATAGCAAAGCCGATGCCCAGTGAGCCACCATCGCGGGAGTAAATCGCCGTATTGATCCCTACTACACCACCATCGAGCGCGACCAGGGCCCCACCGGAATTGCCGGGGTTAATCGCCGCATCGGTTTGAATAAAGAAGTTGAAGTCATTGATATTGAGGGATGAGCGTCCTTGCGCACTGACGATACCGCTGGTTACGGTTTGGCCAACGCCGAAGGGGTTACCGATTGCCAGAACGAGGTCACCAACCTCCAGCGTTTCAGAAGGTTTTAACTCCACATGCGGCAGGTCCTTCGCATCGACGCGCAATAGTGCGAGGTCAGAAGCATCATCTTCAAGAACCAGCTTCGCTTCGAATTCCCGCCCGTCACTCAAGACAACCGTAATCTCATCAGCGCCGTTTACCACATGCTCATTTGTAACGATCAACCCGTCAGGCTCGACAATCACGCCAGAGCCCAGCGCACTTTCAATCTGTTGCTTCATGCGCCCACCCATAAAGTCATCACGGAAAAACGGTGCGAAGAACGGATCGGTAGCAAAGGGATTAAACGCTTTTTTTGATACGGTTCGTTTTGTATATATATTAACAACTGCGGGTGCTGTCTTCTTTACCAGCGGGGCAAAGGAGAGCTGAACTTGTTCTTGAGAATTCGGCAACTGACGCGTTTGGGCTTGCGCAGAGAACGCCGTCAGGTGTAAGCATAATACTAGCAGTGTCAAAAAAACTCTGTTAAACATACTGAAAAATTAGGACAGCCGAACGCCAAGGGCAAGGGGTCTCATCATGAAATCTATCGATTTTATCCGTGTGCATAAAAACCAGAGCAGACCGCTTGTCAGCCTGACCGCTTATACAACACCGATGGCCAAAAGCCTGAACCCGCATGTTGATTTTCTGTTGGTCGGGGATAGCGTTGGCACTGTGCTTTACGGTATGCCTACAACAACGGGCGTTACGATTGATATGATGATCGAGCATGGCAAGGCCGTCATGCGCGCCGAGCCGGATGTTCCCGTCATTATAGATATGCCTTATGGCACATACGAAGAGGACGCGCAGTTGGCATTAAAGAACGCCCAGCGCATTATGGAGGAGACAGGTGCGGATGCGGTTAAGCTCGAGGGCGGTGTATCCATGCATGTGCAAATCTCGACAATCGTGAAAGCCGGTATTCCCGTGCTCGGCCATATCGGCCTGCAACCGCAATCTGTTGAAAAAGAAGGCGGATACAAGATTAAAGGCAAGACGGAAACTCAGGTTGAAGGTTTAATACAGGATGCGCAGAGCATCGAACAGGCCGGTGCTTTTGCCTTCGTGCTTGAAGGCACGATCGACGAGGCCGCAGAGATAGTGACCAAAGCCGTCAATATTCCAAGCATCGGCATCGGCGCATCCGCCGCATGTGACGGGCAGATCCTAGTAACTGAAGACCTTCTGGGTTTGCTTCATTCCCGCCCGCCAAAATTCGTACAGCAATATGCGAATATGAAAGGCGATATTGACTGGGCGATTAAAACATTTGTCGCCGATGTGCGTTCACGCAAATTTCCGGGCGAAGAAAACCTCTATAAAAAAGCTTCATGATCACCTGCAAGACTTACGGCGAGTTACACGGCCAGATTCAGGCATGGAAGGATGCAGGGCTGAAGGTTGGTTTTGTACCGACTATGGGCGCGTTGCATGAGGGACATTTAAGCCTGATGCGGCTCGCCAAGGAACGTGCGGATAAGGTCGTCGTCAGCGTCTATGTGAACCCTACTCAATTTGCCCCGCATGAGGATTTTGACTCCTACCCGCGCGATGTGGACAGCGATGTCCAGCTTTTGGATACGGTGGGCGTAGATTTGCTGTATTTACCGCTGGAAGCCGATATGTACCCGAACGGGCCGCAAGTCACAGTACAGGCAGGAAAAGCGGCAGAAGGGCTGGAGACAGAATTCAGGGCACATTTCTTTCATGGTGTAGCGACGGTCGTGCACCGCCTGTTCCAGCTCGTAACACCGGATATTGCCGTATTCGGCGAGAAGGACTTCCAGCAGTTACAGGTGATCAAGGAGATGGTGGCGCAATATAAGCTGCCGATCGAGATCATAGGCGGGCCGATTGCGCGGGATGAGCACGGACTGGCCCTTTCCTCCCGCAATGCTTATCTGAACGAAGGAGAGATGGTCACTGCGCGGATGCTTAATCAGGTGATTTATAACGTTGCGCATCGCGTTGCGTTGATACAGCAAAGTAGCGATACCGTGCAGACAGAGGCCCAGATCAGCGCGCTGGGTGATGAAGCAGGTAAAATGCTACTGAGTGCGGGATTTGATAAGGTTGATTATGTTGCTTATCGCGAAAACTGGGGTCGCGTTCTCGCCGCGGGTTGGGTCGGCAAGACGCGCTTGATCGATAACGTAGGCATAAAAAAAGCGGACTGAAAAGCCCGCTTTCTTATAATTCTTATTCGCTTGAAGCTTATTAGCCGCCGCGCTTACCGGATTTACCGGCGTTTTGCTTAGGCGCTGATTTAGCCGCTTGCGTCTCCTTCTTGGAAGAAACAGGCCCGGACTGATTTTTCTTAGCCGCTTTGGCTTTTTCGTCCTTAACCGCTGCTTCTTTTTTCTTT
>CAYGQG010000012.1:0-5222 GCA_964351955.1 uncultured Micavibrio sp.
TGGTTTCTTGGTAAGGCAATGGCGAGGCCCGTCGGGATGAGTGCCCGTTCACCGGGACCGATTTCAATCGCTTCTTCGATTGCGGCGGAAAGATCCATGCCCGCGGATTGTTCTGTAGCGTAAGTCGGGAGTTGTAAGCCGACAGCGTGCTCAAGCGGCATAAGTTTGATGGTTACGTCCGGGTTCATTCTGCTGCGCTCTTTAATGTTTCAGTATTGTTGAGAGAGTTAATGATAGTGTCCGTGAGTTTTTTGGCAATAGCGGATTTGGACATCGGTTGCCAGTTATCAACCGATGAAGGAGTAATGCAATAGACATGGCCTTGGTCTTTGCCGAAAACTTCCGCGCCTTCTTGTGCCACTAAATTCGCGAGGATGATGTCGCAGTTTTTGCGGGATAGTTTTGCTTTCGCGTTGTCTTCGAGGTTTTCGGTTTCGGCAGCGAAGCCGACTACGATCTCGGGACGGTTTTTATGGTTCGCGATAGTTTTGAGAATATCGGGGTTTTCATTCAGCTCGATGCTCGGCGGGGAAGTATCGTCGCGTTTTTTGATTTTCTGGTCATGTTGTTTTGGTGCCCAATCACTCACGGCGGCGGCGCATACGGCGATGTCAGCGGGGAGGGCGTTTTCGCACGCTTCGAGCATTTGTTGCGCGGTTTCGATGTTGATGGTTTTTACACCCGCGGGGGCAGAGATGCTTACTGGGCCAGCGACAAGAGTCACATCTGCGCCGGCCAGTTTGAGTGCGGCGGCAATGGCGTGGCCTTGCTTACCCGATGAACGGTTGCCGATGAACCGCACAGGGTCGATGGCTTCGAATGTCGGGCCGCTGGTGACGATGGCGGTTTTACCCGCTAGCGGCTTTTTTCCAAGGGTGCCCACTATCGCATCGAAAATTTCATCAGGTTCGAGCATACGCCCCATGCCGTATTCACCGCAGGCCATATCGCCTTCGTTCGGGCCGATAATGGTGTGGCCGTATTCAGTTAGCTTGGCTATGTTCTCTTGCGTCGCCGGGTTTTCCCACATGCGCACATTCATCGCAGGGGCAATGAGGGCAGGTTTATCCGAGGCTAGTAGGGCGGTGGAGGCTAGATCATCGGCGCGCCCGTGTGCCATTTGCGCGATTAAGTTCGCGGTTGCGGGGGCAATCACGATTATGTCAGCTTCGCGGGATAGGCGGATATGGCCCATCTCCGTTTCGTCTTTTAAAGACCAAAGATCGGTATAGACTTCTTCTTCGCAAAGAGCAGAAACACTTAGAGGTGTAACGAATTGCTCACCGCCTTTTGTGAGGATACAACGAACGGATCCTCCAGCCTTTTTGATCAAGCGGATAAGTTCCAGTGATTTGTAAGCGGCTATGCCGCCGCTGATCACCAATAAAATCGATTTGTCTTTAAGCATTTTAGTCATTCTCTCAATATAAAGAAAAAGCCCCGCCGGTAAAGGCAGGGCTTTTTAAATCTTTATGGTTTTGAAAGCTTACTTGTTTTCAAGAAGCTCTTTAGCGTTCTCGATAATTTCTTCGCCAGAAGCAGGTTCTGTCTCGATAGCGTCTTCGATAGCTTCGCCTGTGCTTTCAGCAGCTTCAGTTGCTTCTTCAATAGCTTCTTCAGCTGAGTTAGCAGCTTCTTCAGACGGGCTTGTTGTTACAGCGTCTTTAGCAGCTTCGAATGTTTCTGTAGCAGCTTCTGTTGTTGCTGTGGCAGCATCAGTAGCGGCTTCTGAAGTAGCTTCGGCAGCACCTTCGATGGCTTCGCCTGTTGCAGTGAGGGCATCAGAGGCAGCTTCTGCTGTAGCATCATATGTCGCAGTGATGTCGGCAGCGATTTCTTCACCAGCAGCTGGCTCGATGTAAGAAACGTTTGAACCGTCTGTACCCATGTTGTTGTAGATTGCAAAGATGGCAACCAGGCCAGCGGCCAAAACCACACCTGAGTAGACGATTGATTTAGTAAAGTTATTCATTTGAAGCAGTCCTCTCCTTAAAAGTTCATGCTTATGCGCTGTTAGACGCAAGTTACAATAATATTATGGTCAATGACGCATACATTTGCGCTTATAGGGGGGTGGTGTCAATAAAAAACTATAATTAATTGATATTATGGCAAATTATAGGGTGCTTAATTCTTGTAACCCTTGTGAATCGCGACGATTCCCGCAGAAAGGTTTGAAAATGAACAGTTTTTCAATCCTGCGGCTTCCATTCTCTCCTTTAAAACCTCCTGTCGGGGGAATTTACGGATACTTTCGACCAGATATTGGTAGCTGTCGCGGTCTTTGGCGACTGTCGCGCCTATTTTAGGGATCACGTTATAGGAGTAAAAATCATAGGCCTTGGCGAGAACGGGTTCACGTACATGGCTAAACTCAAGGCAAAAGAACCTTCCGCCGGGTTTCAAGACACGTGCGGCCTCTTTGAGGGCGGTGTCTATATGTGTGACGTTGCGTAATCCGAATGCGATTGTATAGACATCAAAGGTGTTGTCAGGGTGCGGTAGGCTTTCGGCATTACCGCATTCCCAGGAAAACCCTTCGATCCAGCCTTTATCCACTGCACGGTCGCGACCAACATCCAGCATGTTCTGGTTCAGGTCGTATACGGTGATCTGCGAGTTGGGCGCTCTCCGGCGTATACGGAAGGCAATGTCGCCGGTACCGCCAGCGACATCAAGGAAGCGCATGCTTGATTTCGGGCGGATCATGCGAACCAGACGATCTTTCCAGATACGGTGTAGGCCGCCAGACATGAGATCGTTCATAAGGTCGTAGTTGTCAGCAACGGAGTCAAAGACACTACGGACGAGGCCTGTTTTTTCCTCGGGCGTTACGTCTTTTTCGCCAAATTGTGTGCTTTCAGGGTTCGCATTCATGATGCCATACACCATAGTTTTTTTTGAAAGGGAAGCAAAGTTTTATTGACATATCACTGGTTTTTGCCTTATGGAAACCGTGTAATTCAAAAGGAGCAATTATGTCGAAAGCTGAGCTGAGCGCGGTAGTGTTTAATAGGGAAGATTTTCCCTTGTCTCCGCATGTCGTCGAATATGTTGCTTATGAGCAAGCGGATAGCATTGTTATTGTAGGGCAATCGCTGCTACAGGATCAGTTTAACGAGTTCGTCGTGAGGTTTTCAGAGCAGGAACAGGCATCGCTTCCGCATTTGTCCGGCGGCTCTCATACTATGAAGATTCATGTAAGCGGGCACGGGGCAGACCCGATCATTAATTTTGATATTCACAATAACCAGACGGCGCATATCGTGGATACGGTGCAAATGTCGCAGGGTGATTTTATTACACGTTTCGTGGTCGAGCTTGGCAATCTTCCTCAAGACGAGATGATGCGTCAGGAAGAGCCGTGGAGCGTTGATTACCTTAAGGGTGTGTTCGGAGAGAAATTGGAGGGCAATGATGCTTTTTGGAAGCAGTTTAACGGTTCTCTGGATGTTGCCCTTGTTCCTGTAAATATCCGCATGGATAGATTGCGCTCTGGGTTGTCCGACAAGTCGTTTGTTATACAAACACAAAGCGTAGGCTTGAACTAAGGTTGTTCAGTTTGTGCTGCGTCCGGGTCACAATCATCTGGCAATATCAATAATTCACCACTATATATATCAGGCAGAGCGTCGATGCTGGGGTAATTTAGTTCTTTGGCTTTTGCTGTGTATTCATCACGTTTTTCAAATTGTTTATCATAGTGATATGCAACGGCGAGATTGGCGTTGATGACTGCGTCATCTTTCGCGCTTTTGGCAGCGCGTTCTCCGTAATCGACAGCTTTTTTGATCTGGCAGTTTAAGAGTGCGACAGTCACGATGCTCGATTGTGCGTAGGGATCATTCGGGTCAACGATGAGTGCTTTTTCATAGAATTCTAGGGCTTTGTTGTTTTCGCCGAGTTTGCGGTAATACACACCTGAAGCGACCAATGCATCCGAGTGTTCGGGGTTTTTGGCAAGAACGTTATCGATAATGTCTTTGGCTTCCTGCATGCGGTCGAGCTTTAAAAGGCACCAAGCCCTAAGCATATGACCGCCAACATCATCGGGATTGTTTTTGATGAATTTATCTACGCGTGCGAGCGCCCGATCATACATGCCGCTTTTGAAAAGTTTATCAGCAGCGTAATAATCGCTCATATCCGGTTTGGCAAAGAGATTAAAGGGGTTCCATTGCGCGGATGCTGGGTGCGAGACAAAGGGGTTTAGCGCCATTAACAGGGCAAAAAAGACGATAAGAACGATTTTATTTTTGAGCATCGGGGCAACTCTCGTTTGATGTTTTGCAAAAAATAGCACATGAAAGGAGGGTGTGAAATTTTAAATATGTGATGTTTTGAGTTTATGAAACTGGCAAAAGCAATGGCAACAGTAGCGGGGCTTACGGGGCTTTCGCGTATCGCGGGGTTTATCCGTGACATTCTGACTGCGGCGGTTTTGGGCGCGGGGCCGATTGGTGATGCGTTTTTTGTCGCGCTGAAATTGCCGAACTTCTTTCGTCGTGTGACGGCGGAAGGCGCGTTCAGCGTTGCGTTTGTACCGTTGTATAGCGAGAGCATAGAAAAAGACGGGCAGGCGGCGGCGGATCAGTTTGCCAGCAACGCCTTCATGATGATGATGTCGATTTTGTCGGTGGTGGTTGTGCTGGCGGTTATGGCTATGCCGTATGTTTTATATGCCGTTGCACCGGGATTCATTGATGATCCGATCCGTTATGATCTGGCGGTTGAGCTGTCGCGAATTACCTTTCCTTATCTGTTGCTGATGTCGTTAACCGCGTTGCTTGGCGGGGTGCTGAATGCGATTGACCGTTTTGCGCCGTTTGCGTTTGCGCCGGTGTTGTTCAATGTCTGTCTGATTGTCGCATTGTTGTGTTCGGATATGTTTGAAACTGCTGGACATGCGATGGCGTATGGTGTGGCGGCAGCGGGTCTTGTACAGCTGATCTGGCTGTGGGTGGCGGCGAAGCGCGCAGGGGTTAAGATCAGGCTCGGATTGCCGAAGGTGGATGTGAAGATCAAGAAGGTCTTCAAGCTGATGGGGCCAGGTGTTATCGGCGCGGGGGTTATGCATATCAATCTGTTCGCCGATATGGTGATTGCGTCGTTTTTGGCGGCAGGCTCGATTTCGTATCTTTATTATGCCGATCGTTTGAACCAGTTGCCGCTGGGCGTGGTCGGGATAGCTGTTGGTACGGCGTTGTTGCAGATGTTGTCAA
>CAYGQG010000012.1:5232-23866 GCA_964351955.1 uncultured Micavibrio sp.
GTGCCGATCGATAAAGTGTTTATCGGCTCATGTACGAATGGGCGGATCGAAGATCTGCGGGCGGTTGCCGATGTTGTCAAAGGCGTTGGCCAAGACGGATATTAAAGAGGCGCAGAACTTATTTAACCGTGCGATGGAGATGTGTTTGATGCTGGCGCTTCCTGCGGCGATGGCGTTAGCTGTTATTCCTATGCCGATCATCACCGTGTTGTTCGAGCGCGGGGCGTTTGAGGCGGTGGATAGCTTGCAGACTTCCAGCGTGTTGATGGCGTATGCGCTGGGGTTGCCTGCATATATTTGTATCAAAGTATTTTCAACAGTGCATTGGGCCAATCAAGATACGGTAACGCCCGTGAAAATATCTGTGGCGGCGACGGTGGTGAATATCGGTCTGAGTTTGATTTTGATCCAGTATATCGGCGTAGTCGGGATTGCGCTGGCGACGGGTATCACCGCGTGGATGCAGTTTGTGATGCATATTATGGCGTTGAAAGGCAATGAGGCTGCGTTGTTTGATGATCGGTTTAAAGCCGTATATCCGCGTATAATTATTGCTACATTGTTGATGGGTGGTGGATTGTATTTTAACGCGTATTACACAGGATATTGGAGCGATGCGGATAGTTTGACGCAGATTTATAAGCTCGGTGTCTTGATTGTTGGCGGTATGCTGGTTTATGGATTATCGATTGTCGCGCTGGGTGTTGTGAAGCCTGCGGACTTTAAGAAGTATTTGAAAAAGGGACAAGTTTAATGCGCATCTTATCCGGCATGCAGCCGACCAGTCATTTGCATTTAGGTAATTATCTCGGTGCGTTACGAAACTGGGTGAAGCTTCAAGATGAGCCAAATAGCGAGTGCTATTATATGGTGGCGGATTTGCATGCGATTACGCAGGACTATGATGCGGCTGGCTTGTTGGGTGCGACGCGGGAGATTGCGGCGGCGTTTATTGCTGGCGGTGTTGATCCTGCTAAGTCCTCGATTTTCGTGCAGTCGTCGGTAGCGGCGCATAGCGAGCTGATGTGGTTGCTGTCTACCATGACGCAGATGGGCAAGCTGGAGCGTATGACGCAGTTCAAGGATAAGGCGGGCAAGAATGCCGAGCGTGCCGGACTTGGTTTGTTTGCTTACCCCGTTTTGATGGCGGCAGATATTCTCATTTATAAGGCGACGCATGTTCCCGTTGGGGAAGACCAGAAACAGCATTTGGAGCTTTCCCGTGATATCGCCGCGACGTTCAACACAAAATACAAATGCGAGGCGTTGATCCAGCCGGAGCCTTATATTGTAGGTGATGCCACACGCGTGATGAGCTTGCAGGACGGAACGAAGAAGATGAGCAAGTCCGACCCGAGCGAGAAGAGCCGTATCAATATGACGGATGATGCGGATACGATTGCCAAAAAGATCAAGAAGGCGCAGACCGACCCCGAAGCTTTGCCCGAAACCGTGAAGGAATTAGAAGGGCGTGCGGGTGCGTTGAATCTTGTGACGATCTATGCTGCGTTGGCGGAAATCAGCAAGGATGATGTGCTTAATCAGTATGCGGGTAAGATGTGGGGCGAGTTCAAGCCAGCGCTGGCGGAATTGGCGGTGGAAAAGCTCGCGCCGATGACGGAACGCATGAACCAATTGATGGCTGACCCGTTGGAGATAGACAATATCCTCAAAGCGGGGAGCGAGAAAGCCAATGAAATTACCCAAGAGACCTTGAAAGAGGTTCGGGATATCATGGGATTCTGGAAATAGTCTTCACCTCTTGTTAGGGGTTTCCCCGTTAGAATCGAATTAGGGTAAATTGTTACTAGTAAAATGCCTGTGGATAAGGCATACTTAAATTTCCAAAAGGGCGGGTCTGCCATGAATTTTTCTATGAATGTTTCTTTTTCAAAAGCTATCAAAGCGTCTGTTTGTGCTGTTGTCTTGAGCGCAGGTATATCTACGGCTGCAATGGCCGAGGTTAATGTGTTTCGTGATCCGATCACGAAGATGACAGTGTCTTATCCTGATCGCTGGTACGATATTAGTAACCAAAAGCCAGGCGATGTTCTGACTGTGCGCGCACCAAGTAGAGCAGGGCATAACGATTTTGCTGAATGCAAGGTCAATACGCAGAATGACGGTCGTTTCAAAATTTATCCGGTTCAGTATAGCGCGCCGATCCAGCGGGCTTTTATTGCCGAAGATTATTGGAAGTCATATCACGCACGTTACGATGATGTGGTTGTTCACAAAGGTACGAGCAATAATGGTCTAGGTGATGGCTTTGCATCAATGGCGCAGGTTTCGTACACGACAGCGGGCGGCGGCAAGATGCGTAAACGTTCAATCGGTTTTGCGTCATTGTATCGCAATGTTTTGTATAATGTTGAGTGTTCTGCTCTGGAGAGTGAATATCACAACTATCACAAATCGTTTTTGAGCTTCATTAAGTCTGTTGATTTCAACAATCCGACGAACTTTGCTCTGTCCGGGCATTATCGTGGCTTTATTGGAGACAAGACGCTGAAGGTACGTGGTCCATCTTTCCGTGAGGACAGTTATCTGGGCGTTCACAACCCATAATCCATCCATATGACATAAAAACTTGAAGCTTTGGCATGATTTATGCCATATTGCACTGCGCAAACATATAGCAGAATTTTCTAATATGCAGATTTAATACATGCAGATTTACTTGCCTATTGCCGAGTTAGCTGTTTCAGCAGAAACCATTTTTTTCTTAAGTGGTTTTGTCGGTATGCTTTCGGGTATTTTTGGCCTCGGCGGGGGCTTTCTGACTACGCCTTTTCTTATATTTTTAGGTATTCCACCTGCGATTGCTGTTGGTACGCAGGCGACACAGCTTGTTGCGTCTAGTGTTGCCGGATCGATGGGGCATTTGCGTCGCGGTAATGTTGATCTGAAAATGGGTATGGTGATGATGGGGGGTGGTCTTGTCGGGTCCTTCGTCGGTATCTTTATCTTCAAATTTTTACAGTATATGGGGCAGATCGATATCGCGATTTCGTTGCTGTATATCGTGCTGTTGGGCGGTATCGGCGGTTTAATGTTGATGGAGAGTGGTGTTTCGTACTTTTTCAATAAAGGTAACAACATCAAAAAGACGTTTAATACGTCCCAGATGTCTCCGCTTTTGCATTCTCTTCCCTATAAAATGAGATTTCCACGTTCGAAATTGTTTATCAGTGCGCTGGTTCCGGCTGGTATCGGTTTTATCGGAGGGGTTTTAGCGTCTGTTTTGGGCATTGGTGGCGGGTTTTTGATCGTTCCGGCGATGATTTATATTCTCGGGATGCCGCCTATTCTTGTGGCGGGGACTGCGTTATTCCAGATTATTTTCACGACGGCTTCGGCGACGTTGATGCATGCCACCTTTAACAACACGGTCGATATCGTGTTGGCGTTTATGCTTGTTTTGGGAAGCGTAATCGGTACGCAGATAGGGGTTCTTTTTGCGCGTTTTGTAAGAGGGCAGCAGGCGCGGATTATTTTGGCGATGATCATTTTGGGGACTTGCTTGATGCTGTCTGTTGATCTGTTTGTGCCGCCCGCTGATATCTTTTCAACAGTGATGGGGTCGCGATGATGAGAGTGCGGTCCTTCTATCGATTTTTAGCTGTGATAGCGCTGGCGCTGACGATTGGCGGTTCTAATGCGCAAGCGGAAACGCCCTTCACCTTTGCGTTGGCGGATGATGCTGTGCGGATTACCACCGGATTTACAGGCACACAGTTGGTTGTTTTCGGTACGGCCGCGCAAGAGGGCACTGTTATTCTTTTGCTGCAAGGGCCGCGTGAAGCGGCAATCGTCCGTCGTAAAGAGTCCGTGCTGGGGGCATGGATGAACAGAGAATGGCTGTATTTTGATGATTTGCCGGTTTATTACGATTTTGCCGGCTCGGGAGATACTGTTAAAGCTATGCCGAATGCTGAGATGCGCAAAGAATTATTGATCGGTCTGGATGCGTTAAAGCACGAGCCGCGCAAAAAACGGTATGATGAAAAGACGATCGAAGAGTTTCAAAAAGCTTTGATACGTAATAAACAGCAGCAAGGTTTGTACCCGAAGGAACCCAAAGACGTTGAATTTTTGGCGGATGGGTTTTTTAGGGCGAAATTCGAGGTGCCTGCGAATGTGCCATCGGGACATTATGAGGTTAAAGGTTTTCTTGTTCGTAACGGGAAAGTTTTGCGCGAGCATTCGCAAGAGGTGCATATAGGGCTGGAGGGCTTTAGCTCACGTTTGTATGTTTTCTCTAAAGATTATGCGTTTTTCTATGGGTTAGCCTGTGTTTTATTGGCTGTCGTTGCAGGGTGGTTGTCAAACGCCCTTGTGCGCCGCAGCTAGGTTTGAAAGAGAAATTGGGATAGCATTTATATATGCCTAAGTCAGAGTCAGAAACGAAGAGTAATATGAGCGTATCACCGTTTGCGGAAAGCAATGACGGCGGCGTTTACTTGCTTGTGGTGGATGACAGCCTTGAATTCGAGGCGGCTTTGAGGCGCGTGCAATATCTGGCTGAAAAAAATAAAGGCAAGATTGCGTTGTTATACGTGATCGAAGACGAGGGATATTTGCACTGGAAATTCATCGAAAAGCGTATCCAGAAAGATAAACGCCAAGAAGCGGAAAGTCTTTTGTGGGGCATCGCGCAGCGCATTTATGAGAGTTGCGGTCAGCGTGCGTCTTTCTACATCAAAGAGGGGAAGACCCGTCAGGAAGTTGTCGAGATCATCGGGCAAGATGAAACAATTCGCGCTTTAGTGCTGGGCGCGTCGTCGACAAATTCTAACCCGCTGATTTCTTATTTTACCGGTAAGGGGTTGAGCGAGTTGAGGGTGCCGTTGGTTATTGTGCCTGATCGCCTATAGCCGCCTGTCTTGACTTCCACACCCTAAGAGCTTACTTCACCCTTATGTTTATCCAGACCGAAGCAACGCCGAACCCGGCGACAATCAAGTTTTTACCCGGCCAAGAAGTCTTGAAGTCCGGCACGGCCGAGTTTAAGGCTTCTGACGAAGCGGCTGTTTCACCATTGGCGCAACGTTTGTTTGCTTTGCAGGGTGTTAATCAGGTGTTTCTGGCGGTTGATTTCGTATCTGTGTCCAAAGAGGAGGATACGAGCTGGGAGATGCTTAAGCCGATGATTTTAGCGGCATTGATGGAGCATTTCTCAACGCAGCAGCCCGTTGTGCTTGAAAGCTTTTATGATCCGAAAAGCGACGATGCGGAGGAAGAAGATGAAATTTCCGCACAAATCCGCGAGTTGATTGATACACGTGTCCGCCCGATGGTGGCGATGGATGGTGGGGATATTGAATTCGACAGTTTTGAGGATGGTGTTGTGATGTTGCGTATGCGCGGTGCGTGTGCGGGATGCCCGAGCTCAACGATGACACTTAAGAGTGGTATCGAGAATATGCTGAAACACTTTATTCCTGAAGTGGAAGAGGTTCGTCCTGTTGAGGAATACTGATTTCCTCTGTGTGGTGCGGGCGGTGATATAAAAGCCCAACCCAACGCCATGTCTGTTCATCATCCTCGGTCTTTGGACCTTGCATTGTACAATTCAGGCGAATACGTGTTTCATCCAGCAGGCTGTCTTCAGGCCTGATTTCTACCCGTTGTCCCAGACGTTCAAGGTTTTGCTGTTGCTCTCCATCAACGAAGCAGCTGATTGGCCCGTCGAGTTTTTCCGGCTGGGTGAACCCGACTTTAAAAGCAGCATCATTAAGTTTCATGTCAGTCGGGACAAGATCCTTAATCGGTAATGGCATAGCACGTGCCGCCATGCGAAAACGATCTATGCCGCCGAATAGCTCTGTCATGGTGTAACGGGGCAGGGCGAAAAGGTTGCTGCCGCTATGGGCCACACCGGAATGTAGGCCTAGCGCTGCCTTGTAGCCTTGTGTTTGTGCGGTTTGCTGAATTTCTGTTGAATATTCACCGTATGGGTATGAGAGGAAGTCAGCTTCGGTTTCAAATTCTTCTCTATATCTTTGTCGTGCGGTGTTGATCGATTTTAGAATATCGGTGTTTGCGCCGTAAGTGATGTGGTCATAGACGGCGGGCAAGGTTCCTATTGTGACTGTTTCATTCTGACCGAGTTTTTTGAGTGTTTTCCAGTCTGTGTATTCGGGGTCTTTGCGGTCCAGTGTGCTGCTGGCGTAGAACACGGTGAAGGGGATTTGTGCCGCCACTAATTTCGGGAATGCGTATTCTGTGGCAGATTTATATGCACCATCGAAGGTCAGAACGATGCTGTTATTCGGAAGAGGTTTGTTTTCCTGTATTGCGGCGAGAGCGTTATCTAACGGTAGGACGTTGTAGTCGCCGTCTTGTATTTCGGTCAGGTGTTCGTCAAATTGCTGTCGCGTGAGGCTTTGGTCGGGCAGGTGGTCTTCGCCGATGCGGCTATAGGCCAGTATGGAAAATTTACTCTGGTCTTCGTCGAGGAACGGTTCAGCCTGAGTTTGCGTTGGCCATATATTGAGCAAAGCAAAAGCGGCGAGCGTCGGTAAAAGGCGAAAACATTGCATAAACAATTATGTAGGGTAGAAATTCTTGAAAAGAAACGCTTTTTTTTGTTTCGTAGTGCTCTATGTCGATAGGGCGTGTTAATTTGTAGCGCATAATACGAAAGGACAGCTTCATGACTAAACAATTGAACGACGACGCATTGGATATTTTGTTCCGGGATGCTCGTACATACAACCAATGGCAGGACAAAGACGTGCCAGACAGCCTTCTGCATGATTTGCACGATTTGATGAAGTTCGGTCCGACAAGCGCGAATTGTTCTCCTATGCGTGTGGTTTTTGTAAAATCCGAGGATGCCAAGGCGCGCCTGAAACCGCATATGGCGGAGGGGAATGTCGAGAAAACTATGGCGGCCCCTGTGACTGCGATTATCGGTATGGATATGGAGTTTTACGAGAAGTTGCCCAAGTTATTTCCACATACGGATGCGAAAAGCTGGTTTGCGGGCAATGATGATTTGATCGAGGAAACGGCGTTTAGGAATAGCTCTCTGCAGGGGGCGTATCTTATGCTTGCTGCTCGCTCCTTGGGGCTGGATTGCGGACCGATGTCGGGTTTTGACAAAGAAGGCGTGAAGAACGAGTTTTTTGCCGACACTGCCGTGAAGCCGAATTTCATCTGTAATCTGGGTTATGGCGATGCGGAAGATTTATTCCCGCGTTCGCCACGTTTTTCATTTGATGAGGCGAACAGCATCCTCTAAAACGCCTTATGGCTGATTTTACCAATATATTGGCGCTTGATACGGCGATGGGTGGTTGCACGGCATGTGCAGCGGCAGGAGATCGTGTTGTATCCAGAAGCGAGCAAATGCCTAGAGGGCAGGCGGAGCACCTTGTGCCGTTCGCGCAGGAGGTCATGCAGGGTGTTGAACTGGCTTATGAGCAGCTTGATGCCATTTTATGCACGATTGGCCCTGGGGCGTTTACGGGGCTTCGTATAGGCATGTCGGCGGCGCGGGCGTTTGGTTTATCGCATGATACGCCCGTTTATGGGATCACGACGATGCATGCTTTAGCTCTCAAATATGCTGATGCCGGAGAATTTTCTGTGATTTTGGAGACTAAGCGCAGTGATTTTTACGTTCAGCATTTCAATGATGGGGAGCCTGTATCGGAGCCTGTGGCGCAGGAATACGGGGATGTTGTAGCCAGTTTAGAGCAAGGCACGACGTTGATTGGGGACGGAGTAGGGTGTTTTTTGAATATGGGAGAGGGTGGTTTTGCGCATAAAGAGGGCTATGTTCTTCCTGATATGGAGGTTGTTACGCGGGCTTTTGTTCAAAGTGACGGCCAGCACCCGTTTTTCATTAAAGATCCGCAGCCGGTTTATCTGCGCGGGGCGGATGTAAGCCAGTCTAAGAAAAAACAACGTATATTGGCGAATGAAGTATAGATTTTGCTTTTTACTTCACGAATATTGTATATTTATTGACTGTTAATAGTTTTAAAGTATGCTAACACCTTATATTAGTACAATTTGAAAGGTCTAATTCATGTCATCACAAACCAGCCGCGAAGACTTGCTAGCGTTCACGACAGAGATTGTTTCGTCGTATCTGGCGCATAACACGATGCCAAGCGGCGATATTCCCGGTGTTATCGAGCAAGTATTCAAGACGCTCGCCAATGTGAATACTGACGTGAATATGACGGTTGATCGTCCGCAACCTGCTGTACCGATCAAAAAATCTGTTACTCCTGATTATCTGATTTGTCTGGAAGACGGTAAAAAGCTCAAGATGCTTAAGCGTCATTTGAAGACCGCATACGGTATGTCACCGGATGATTACCGTGAGCGTTGGGGCTTGCCGGCCGATTATCCGATGGTTGCGCCGAATTACGCCGAGCAGCGTAGTCAGTTGGCCAAGGATATTGGTTTGGGTACCAGAGGCCGATCTTAATTTTTTAGAAATTATTCGCTGAGTTCTTCGCTGCGGTGTTTGGCTGCAGCGACTGTTTCGTTGAGCAGGTTTTGTGCACGCCCATCCATGAGGATACGTAGCGCGGCGGCAGTTGTCCCGTTCGGGCTGGTGACGTTTTCACGTAGAGTTTCGGCGCTTGTTTGTGGTTCGGAATCTGCTAAAGCGCCGGAACCAATTACGGTTTGACGGGCAAGTGTCATAGACAGATTTTCGGGAAGACCGTTTTCTACCCCAGCTTTCGCCAACATTTCGATCAGGTGGAACACATAGGCAGGGCCGCTGCCTGACATGGCGGTCACGGTATCCATCATTTCTTCTTCGTCGATCCATTCGAATTTTCCGGTAGCTTTCAGCAGCTCTTTGGCTTTGTTGCTGTTTTCAAGGCTAACATTCGCGTTGGCGACGGCGACGGTTATTCCTTTGCCGATGGCGGCGGGGGTGTTTGGCATCGCACGGATGATCGGTTGTTCCGGCCCGAAATAATCCTCAAAGGATTCAATTTTACAGCCAGCCGCGATGGATAGGATTAAAGCGGAGGCGGGAAGTGTTTTTGCGAGATTGTTGCATACGCCCATCATCATTTGCGGTTTGACAGCCAGAATGAAGATGTTTGCGGCGTTTATGTGCTCGGCGGCATCGGTCAGGGATGGGAAAAGTGCAACATCATCGTGCGGTGGGTTTTCGAGGCCCGGATCGATAACGGTGTATTGATTTTGTGGTGAAGATTTTAGCCAGCCTTGCAGCATGGCTCTTCCCATTTTTCCGCAGCCGATGAGGACTATATGATCATCGCCGCCCATGAATGTTATGACTCGCCGACTGTATCCATAACGGCTAGTGACAAGACTTGGTCATCGAGGTCGTTAGCGCTGGAAAGTAAGGCGAATAGGGGGTAGTGACGTTCACATTGTGCCAAGGAAACATCAACAAGGCTCTCGATAACTTCCATGGTTTGTGCACGTGATGCGCGGGGCAGAAGCGCGGTGTGACGGAAGCTCGGTTTGTTTGTTGCTAATGGTATATCGAAGTGGCCCATCCAGAGGTCTTCGTTGAGTTTGAGGATTGCTTTTTGTGCGGTCGGCAGATTGTTCGGTTCGACTTCTTGATCGAGTTGTGCACAAAACTGCAGCGCGTTCATGTCTTCTTGCCAGATGAAAAATAATTTGTAGCTGCCTGTTTTTCCCGTGATGTCGACGAGGAGTTCATCGTCGTTCAAGCGGTTGAAACGCCAGTTATTTGCACTCAAGACATCTTCGACCGTGTCGATCGGGCTTACGTCGGTTTCGTCTTCAATGATGTCCAGTTGCGATTGCATAGTGTCGTGTCCTCGGTGGCTACTTTTTAGTCTTTGTGGTCTTTTTCGGAGAGCCTTCAAGTTCTTCAAGGCGTTTTTGCAAATCGTTTACCTGCATCTCCAAGCGCTCAAAATCTTCGCGCGGTACAAGGTCGAGACGGTCGGCCATATCGTCGATGTAGGATTTAATATCCTCACGGATGTTCTGGCCTATTCCTGAAAAGACGCTGACTGTTCCGCCCGCAACGCGTGCAATGTCATCCAGCACTTTGTCTTTGTTTTTCAACATCTCGTTCCCAAGTAATAAGTCGAAGTGAGTACCATGAGCTTTTTCGCTTCGCAATAACTTTCCCGTTTTTCAGGCTTTCAGTTTGTGGACAGACAAAAGAGCCCGGAAAGTAGATAAAGGGTTTCCATTTAAAGCCAATGGCTTATAAAATTCAGGTATGTTTGAATTTCCTCACATTGATCCTGTTGCTTTTTGGTTGGGCCCGTTTGCGATTCGGTGGTACGCGCTTGCGTATCTGGCTGGATTTTTGATCGGTTGGCGCTATGCGATGAAGCTGGCGGGGTTTGATGATGATACGCGCCCGACAGCCAAAGATATTGATGATTTTCTGCCTTGGGTTATTGGCGGTGTGATACTCGGCGGGCGGCTTGGTTATGTGCTGTTCTATAACTTTGAATATTATTTCGAAAATCCTGTCGATATTCTCAAGCTATGGCATGGAGGGATGTCGTTTCATGGCGGGGCGCTCGGTGTCATTTTGATGCTGTTAATCTGGCCGTATATTCACCGTATTCCACATTTAAGGTTGGCGGATTGTTTGTGCGCCAGTGTGCCGATCGGGCTGTTCTTCGGGCGGATTGCGAATTTCATTAATGGCGAGTTGTATGGTCGTGTGACCGATGCGCCTATCGGGATGGTGTTTCCAACGGGCGGGCCGGAGCCACGTCACCCAAGCCAGCTTTATGAAGCGGGGCTGGAGGGGTTGGTGCTCTTTCTTATTCTGTTTTTCCTTATGCGGATTGATAGCGTGCGGAACAAGCCGGGGATAGTCTCGGGCGTATTTCTTGTCGGTTATGGATTGGCGCGGAGTTTTGTCGAGCTGTTCCGTGAACCGGATGCGCATATTGGCTTTATCAACGGCAGTTTTACTATGGGGCAGTTGCTCAGCACGCCAATGGTTTTGGCAGGTGTTGGGTTGATCATATTTGCTCAGGTTCGGCATGTGAAATATCAGAAAAAACTGGCGGAAGACGATGAGTACACCGCTTGAGCAATTCATAAAGCAACAAATCGAGCATTCAGGACCACTGGATGTGGGGCAATATATGGGCATTGCGCTCGGTCATCCTGAACATGGGTATTACATGAAGCGGGACCCGTTAGGCTGGGAGGGTGATTTTACGACTGCGCCTGAAATATCTCAAATGTTCGGGGAGATATTGGCAGTATGGGCCGCGGATGCGTGGCTTGCTCTTCGAGCGCCGAAGAAATTTGCATTGGTTGAATGCGGGCCGGGGCGCGGTACGTTGTTAAAGGATCTTTTGCGGGCAGTGAGAAAGGTTGAAGGCTTTCTGGATGCTGCGGAAGTGCATTTGGTGGAAATGAGTGATGTGCTTAAGGAAAAACAGACGCAAAACCTTAGTGATTATTCACCTGTATGGCACAAGACTTTGGAGAGCGTCCCTGATGATATGCCGTTGATTGTGATCGGGAATGAGTTTCTGGACGCGCTGCCATTTCGTCAGTTTGTGTTTGATGGCGGTGTTTGGAAAGAACGCGTGGTTGGGGTCGAGGACGATGCTTTGGTTATCGGGTTACGTGCGGCGGGGCCATATGCCAAAAATTTTCCTAAAGCAGATTTGGATGATGTTTACGAGATTTCGCCGACACGCGAGAGCTTTGTTAAAAACCTCTCCGATCGTTTGAGTGCGCAAAAGGGCGCGGCGGTGCTGATCGACTATGGTTCGATCACGGGCGGCTTTGGTGATACGTTTCAGGCCGTGCGAGGGCATGAGTTTGTTGATGTGTTAAGTACGGTCGGTGACGCGGATTTAACCAGCCATGTTGATTTTGCGGCGCTGAGTAAGCGTGTTGGTAATGCGAAGGTGCAGCTCACCACACAGGGCGATTTTTTACGGACACTGGGTATTGTTATCCGTGCGCAGGTGTTAAAAAAGAAAGCCAGCCGAGAGCAGGCGAAAGACCTTGAGCAGGGATTGCAGAGATTGATCGATTATAACCAGATGGGGGAGTTGTTTAAGGTGCTCCTGATAAGCGGCTAAAGATATGAATGTTGAATGGAAGTTTTTTACGCGGCAAGGCGGCGTTAGTAAGGGCATATATCAAAGCCTGAACTGCGGCCCGGGGTCGAATGATAATCCGCAAGCGGTTGAGGAGAATTTACGCCGTGCTAGCGGAGAGTTGGGTGTGCTTGAGAGCCGTTTGATCTTGTTGCATCAGGTTCATAGCCCGACATGTTTGGTCGTGCACGAGCCGTGGACGAATAATGAGCGCCCACAAGCTGACGCGATTGTTACGGATAAGCATGAATTGGCTGTCGGGGTTTTGACCGCAGATTGCACCCCTGTTTTGTTTAAAAGCACAAAAGGTGACGGTGCGCCGATTATCGGTGCGGCGCATGCGGGTTGGAAAGGAGCGCTCGGCGGTGTTCTGGACAGCACAGTTGAGGCGATTACCAAGCTGGGTGGTTCAGAGATCGAAGCGATGATCGGGCCGTGTATCGGGCAAGCATCGTATGAGGTACAGGAACAGTTTGCCGAACCGTTTCTGGAACGTGATGATGAATCCGAGAAGTTCTTTATGAGTGGGAAGCGCGAAGGGCATCTGCAATTCGATATAGCAGGGTATTGCGCGTTTCGACTGGCTCAGGCAGGGATTAAGCAGGTCGATATACTGGATCATGATACATATGCGATGGAAGAATCGTATTTCAGTTATCGACGGACAACGCATCGCGAAGAAAACGATTATGGTAGGCAACTTTCTGCCATTGTTATTCGTTCGTAGGGGGGATAAGTTCCCGCAGTGCAAAACTATGCTTGATTTTGCAGGTGCTTATTTTCTATAGTGCCAGCGAGTGTATATTTGATTTGTGTAATTCATAAATAAAAACAGAAGTTTAGAGTTAAGACGATGCCGATGAAGCTGATCGCCGGAAATTCAAACAAAGCGTTATCCGAAGCGATTTCAGCGTATTTGAACGTCCCCTTGACCCAAGCCAGCCTCAAGCGCTTTTCCGATATGGAGATATTTGTCGAGATCATGGAGAATGTCCGTGGTCAGGATGCATTCTTCGTTCAATCCACATCTTATCCCGCTAATGACCATCTTATGGAGCTGTTGATCGCGATTGATGCGTTGAAGCGTGGATCTGCGCGCCGTATTACCGCGGTTATCCCGTATTTCGGATATGCGCGCCAAGATCGTAAGACAGGCGGTCGTACGCCGATTTCAGCCAAGTTGGTTGCTAATTTGATCGAAGCCGCAGGTGCGGACCGTGTTTTGACGATGGAGCTGCACGCAGGGCAAATTCAGGGCTTTTTCGATATTCCGGTGGACAATATGGTCGTTGCGCCCGTGTTTGTGCCGCAAATTCAGGAAAAATTTAACGGTGAAGATCTTTGTATCGTATCGCCCGATGTTGGCGGCGTTGTTCGTGCGCGGGCACTGGCTAAACGTCTGAACGCCGATCTGGCCATTATTGATAAACGCCGCGAAAAGGCCGGTGAATCCGAAGTCATGAACGTGATTGGTGAAGTTGAAGGCAAGGTTTGTATTCTGGTTGATGATATTGTCGATTCCGGCGGTACGCTTTGTAATGCGGCGGGTGCGCTGATGGAAAACAAGGCCAAAGAAGTGCATGCCTATGTGGTTCACGGTGTTTTATCGGGTACCGCCGTTGAAAAGGTCGAGAAATCACCGTTGAAGAAGCTTGTGATTACCGATTCTATCGTTGCTACCGACGAAGTTGCTAATGCTCGAAAGATCGAGCAAATCTCTGTTGCGTCCCTTATGGGTGAAGCATTACGCCGCATTAATGAAGAGCGCTCCATCTCTGCCTTGTTCAAATAGGGCTTAAATCCCACATTTTTCTTGAAAATGCCGCCTAAATCTGCTTTTTAGGCGCTAACTGAAACTGGCCCATCGACAAGCACCCCTGGAGGCGGGCCAAAACTTAAAGGAAATTGCTATGTCTAAGAACTATGCTTTAGCAGCGGCAAAAAGAGACGGAGCCGGTAAGGGGATCGCTCGTGCACTTCGCCGTGAGGGTCGTATTCCGGCCGTAATTTATGGAGACAGTAAAGAGCCCTTGAATATCTCTTTGATCTCTAATGACACTAACGTTGAATATAACCGCGGTCAGATGTACACGACTTTGTGTGATCTGGAAGTGGATGGTGAAAAGCACCTTGTGCTGGCACGTGATGTACAATTGCATCCCGTTACAGATAACGTGCTTCACGTAGACTTCCTTCGCGTTACTGCGAAGACGAAGATTACTGTGGATGTGCCTGTACAGTTCATCAATGAAGAGAAATCTCCCGGCTTGGACGAGAAGGGTATTTTGAACATTGTGCGTTATACAGTTGAGCTTCGTTGTTCTGCTACACACATTCCGGACTTCATTGAAGTTGATCTGGAAGGTAAGGAGCAAGGCGACTCTGTAAACGTCAGTGACGCTGCGTTGCCTGATGGTGTTACTCCGGTTATTGATGACCGTGACTTCACAATCGCGACGATTATGGCTCCACGTAAGATTGAAGAGCTTGTCGTTGAAGAAGGCGCTGAAGGTGAAGAAGGTGCTGAAGGCGAAGCTGTCGAAGGTGCTGAGGGCGCTGAAGGTGCTGCTGAAGGCGGCGACGCTGAAAAAGCCGAAGGCGGCGACGAGTAAGCTTTACTCTTTTAATAATTTGAACAAGCGCGGGATGGATAAGTTTTCACCCGCGCTTTTTCTTTTTGAATCCGTATACTGTATTTATGTTTTCATTCTTAAAACCGAAAAAGAGCGACGATATGTGGTTATTGGTGGGGCTTGGCAATCCGGGCGATAAATATGCGGGTAACCGTCATAATATCGGCTTTATGGCGATTGACCGCATTGCCGATGATAATGGGTTTACGGGCTTTAAGTCGAAATTTCAGGGTGAGTATACCGAGGGGCGCATTGGCGATCAGAAAGTCATGCTGCTCAAACCGCTGACATATATGAATGAGTCAGGGCAGAGTGTCGGAAAAGCGGCGAAATTCTATAAAATCCCGCCCGAGAAGGTCGTTGTTTTCCATGATGAGCTGGACTTAGACCCGTTTAAGGTTCGGGTTAAAAAAGGCGGTGGAGCTGCAGGGCATAATGGTTTGAAGTCTATTAAGGCACATTTGGGAACACCTGATTTTATCCGTGTGCGCATGGGTATCGGGCATCCGGGTGATAAGGCAAAGGTTAGCCCATATGTGTTGAGTGATTTTGCAAAGGCGGAACAGGATTTGTTGGAGCGATGTGTTGATGAAGTCAGCCGTCACATTCAGCTATTGATTACAGGCGATGGCGATGATTATATGACCCGCGTTGCCGAAGGAATGAGATAGGAAAACGAAATATGAGTTTTAATTGCGGAATTGTAGGCTTGCCGAATGTTGGTAAATCAACGTTGTTTAATGCTTTGACAGCAACAGCGGCGGCACAGGCGGCGAATTTCCCGTTTTGTACGATCGAGCCGAATGTCGGCAAGGTGGCTGTGCCGGATGTCCGTTTGAATAGCATTGCGGCGATAGCGGGGTCAGAAAAGATTGTTCCTGCACAGCTTGAGTTTGTTGATATTGCGGGGCTTGTTAAGGGCGCGTCGAAAGGCGAAGGGCTTGGTAACCAGTTCTTGGCGAATATTCGGGAGACACATGCGATTATCCATGTTTTACGGTGTTTTGAGGACGGTGATATTACGCATGTTGAAGGTTCTATTGATCCTATTCGTGATGCGGAAGTGATCGAAACGGAATTAATGCTGGCCGATCTGGAGAGCCTTGAGAAGCAAATCACAAATATCAGCAAGAAGGCGCGAAGCGGTGATAAAGATTTAAAAATCCAGCTCGATATTGCCGAGCGTGTAAAGGCAGCATTATCCGAAGGGCAGCCGGCAAGAACGGTTGAGCCCGCGAATGAAGATGAAGCTCATCAGTTTAAAATCCTGCAATTACTGACCGCGAAGCCGATTTTGTATGTTTGTAATGTGAATGAGGAAGAGGCCGCATCCGGCAATGATTGGACAGCCAAGGTTGAGGCAATGGCCAAAGATCAAAACGCAGAAGTCGTTGTAATCTGTGCCTCGATTGAATCAGAGATCGCACAGCTTGATACCGAAGAAGAGAAGAAAGAGTTTCTCGAGACTTTGGGGTTGAGCGAGCCGGGTTTGGATCGCATCATTAAGGCGGGTTTCAAGCTGTTAGGTTTGCAAACATATTTTACGGCAGGGCCGAAAGAGTCCCGTGCATGGACAGTGCGCGTTGGTGCTAAGGCTCCTGAAGCTGCGGGCGTTATTCATACCGATTTTCAAAAAGGCTTTATCAAGGCCGAAGTGATCGACTTTGCCGATTATACCGGTTTGAGTGGAGAGCAGGGCGCGAAAGATGCCGGAAAGATGCGCCAAGAAGGTAAGGAATACGTTGTCAAAGACGGTGACGTGATCTTGTTCCGTTTCAACGTATAATCTTCTGCCCTTAAAACCTGGCATCGTTGCTCGTCATTCACGTATTTGTGTTTCTACGCTTCATTCCTCGTGCCTTGCCAGATTTTAAATTCATTCGATTAAATAAATTCGAAAAAAAAGACCACACCCTCTATATGAATGTGATCTTGTTAGTTTGGTATTTAGCCCGAGGGTATGGTCGGGCTTAAAACTGGATTAGCGGTTTGTAACCATTGTTGGTGTAGGGCCAGCGCCGGGTGTGACACCTCTGTTGTCTTGGCCGGTAACATCGTTTCTGTTTTCATCGAACTGCGCAGCATATTCCGCTTTTACTTCTTGTAGTTTTTTCTGTGCTTGTAATGCCGTGTCTAATTCTTCTGCTTCACTGCGAGATAGATTTCCTTCTGCCGCTTGAATCATCAGGTTGTAGATGCGCGCATCCAAGTCTTCTTCGACTTCTTGCAGGCTTTCAAATTTCTCGGTTAGTCTTTCGTGTGACATGCCGTCGAGCTGGCCTTCTGTCATGTCGTGTTCGTTGACGCGACGCGCGAGTTTTTCAACACCCGCAGTTGTTAGCCATAGCCAGTTATATTCGTCGCGGCCTTTAACAATGTCTGCGTTTTCGGCACGGTTGAGGTATGTCTCTAGCGCATCGCGATTGACGCGGCCATCGGATGTGCGGCAAGCGTCCAAAGCGGCGCGTGCGCGATCCATTTGTGTAACTTCTTGTCTTTCCAGTGCCCGTCCACCAAGAGGACCGCTTTCTGACCATAGTACTGCTTCAAGCTCGTCTACTGTTCTGAGGTCATCACGTAGTTTTTTCAACTCGCGGAATTCATCTGCACTCAATTTTCCTTTGCTTGCGTCGTAAAGCAGGTTTTGAATACGCTCTTCTATTTCTTCGCGGACGTTGTAAATTTCTCTTTGTGTTTCCTCAAGCTCTTCGTGCGTGAGGTGTGATGTTTGCATTGTGGTGCCGGAATCGGTGTTGAATGTGATCTTTTCACGAACATCAGCCAAACGACGCTCCCAGTCGTCCTGATTATTCCACCAGCCACCGATTTGCCATGTGTTGTCGATGTCTCTGGCAACGTATGCGAATTCACCTTGCAAGCGGTTTTCAATATCACGTGCGCTTGTCGCGCCCTCAAGGATAGCATCAAGCTGTCCGTGGCGTGTTGCGTCATAAGCTGTTTCCAGATCTGTGCGTGCGGCTGCCAGCTGAGCTTGGAGGCGGCGATTTGTTACCCAGAGCTGAATGTTTTTATGGTCTGCACTGTCGTCAGAGTTCATTTCTTCTTCAGTGATGTTTTTGTCACCGTCGGCATCAACGGCTGTGAAGCTTGGGGCGGCTAAATTGGCCAGAGTGATCTCTGCTTTACGCAAGTCCATTAAGTGGTCTTCAAGCTCTTCTAATACTTCTCTGTATTCAACGAGTTCGGCTTGTGAAACATTGCCTTGTGCAATTTTTGCTTTGTACTCGGCTACTGTTGTCAGAAGGTTTTCCGTCTTTGTGACCATGCCTTCGTTGAACCAGCTACCGTTGTATACGATGTCATTGTAGAAACGGCCCAGAGGGTCTTCGATTTCTGTGTATGCTACGAGGGCCACGCCACCAACTGTACCGACAACGGCACCTACAGCGCCACCAATTACAGCACCAGGGCCAAGCCACGCTGTCAGGGCTGCGCCGGTTGCCATACCTGTTAGAGCAGCGCCACCTACAACAGAAGCTGCTCCAGCTGCTTGACCGTCTTTGTTGTGTAGGGCAATTCCGACTTCTGCGCCTGTTGTAACAACGATAGCGACACCACCGGATGCCAGAACTTTACCGCCCGTCATACCCATGAATTTGGCGTTGCCACCGAAGAATCTGGAGTTGTATGCGATGTCGTCAGCAGCAAGACCGATGTCGATTGCAGCTGCGCCAAGACGCGTTGTAACTTTATGTGCTTCATCAGTATCACTGAATGCGAGTGCTGTACTGAATACGGCAGCGCCACCGGAAACTGTTTTGCCCCAAGGAATGCTTGTGCGTGTTGGGATTTCGCCTTCGATGAGGGCTGGTAAGTTGTCACCTGATTGTGAAATCACGATTGCACGGCTGCCGTCATCAGTTGGTACAATCGGGCCGCCTTCGTAAGGCACGATTGTACCAACTG
>CAYGQG010000013.1:0-6662 GCA_964351955.1 uncultured Micavibrio sp.
TCATGATCGTCCTCTTCTTCACCTTGATCATTATGTGCATCCCCTGCTTCATGTCCTCCGTGCCCATGGTCTTCATGAGCATCCTCAGCCTCTTGCTCATCATGTCCGTGTCCGTCATGATCTTCCGCTTCTTCACCATGATCGTTATGCTCATCCCCGTCATCATGCTCATGACCTTCACTCTTGTCATGTCTCTCATGATTTTCTTCATGCGCATGCCCCTCATGACCTTGTGCAAAAATCACCTGAATTGGCCATGACAGAACCACAAACGCCATTGTTAATATAAATACGTTACGTCTCATTATTTTTTTCCTTCATTTGATGATGTATTAAAAGCCGAAGCAGCAATCGGTGCGTATTCTCCAGTCAAAATGTCTATGTGAGCTTTGGTGTCATAAAAGACGGCTAGCGCTTCCAAATGGCTTTCCTGCACCTCAAACAAGGTACGTTGTGCATCCAAAAGATCGAGAAACGAAAACGCTCCACGATCAAAGCCCTCGCCTGCTTGGCGGTATGCTTTTTGAGCCGAAGGCAATAATCCTTCTTGATACGCCATGACTTCCTCTTGTGAGCTGATAAGAGTCTGCAGAAGACCTTCAGCTTCTCGCTCAAGATTAAGCCGCTGGGCTTGCTGATCGGATTCAGCAGCTAAGAGATTGGCTTTCGCTTCAGCAATCCGCCCCTGATTGCGGTCAAAGAGCGTAATTGGCATAGAGACACTGGCAAGAAACGCCGTACCGTCATCTTCGTTATAACGGCGCACCCCTAAACCAAATGTCGGGTCGGCTACTGCATTTGCTTTGGCCAAACCTAGAGCAGAGCTCTCCCGCATGACTGCGAGTTGGCTTAACTGGATCAAGGGCGTGTCCGTCAATGCTCCCAGCAGAACCTCCCGCTCAGGCACTTTGGGTAAATCAGTTAAATCTGCGGAGACATCACTTTCCAGTGTGCTCATGCCCATCAGGTTGGCGAGTTCCGTTCGCGCAATATCCAACTCTTTTGTAGCTTTGCGTTGTTCTACTTCCGCTGCAGATACCTCAATATCAGCCTTAGTATGCTGAATTTCAGCCGCCTTGGCCGCGTTAATCCGCCTTTTTACAGTAGTGTGCGTCTTATCTGCCAAGACCACGCGTTTATTGGCCAGAGCAAGACGCTCCTGCGCAATTGCGACCCGCATATAAGCAGCCTTGGTTTGTGCCAACTTAGTTTGAATACCCGCTAACGCTTGCTGTGTAGCCTGCATCTTTTCTACAGAGGCTACGTGTTCGCGTTTGGACCGTTTACCTGCGACTTCAATTTGCTGTTCAAAACCCAGCGTATACTCTGCCGCGTCCAGTCCGTTGCGCGGACTTTCTCCTGCAATATTTTCGGCTTCAAAAACCGCTTGGGGATTAGGCATAAGCGATTCCTGCACCCTGCGCCCTTCAGCCGCCATAACGCGCGCTTCGTAGCTGCGCACTTCTGGATTTTGATTGAGAACATTTGTGTAAGCCTGATCCAATGTCAGGATATTTTGAGACTGTGCTTGCGAAGAGAGCAGCAACACACCTATAAACGCAATAACTGCGCATTTTCCTTTAATCATCATTCATTTCCTCTAATTTCGGACAAATAAAACTTTACGCTCCAAAAAGAGCGCATAAAAAGGCAGACGCACTACGCCTGCAAACTTAAGCTATTGGTGGCCGATATAGAGGAGAAGGTATTCGAGAATATAGAATTTGGCTTGGCTGAAGCGTTACAGCAGTCTTGTATTCGAAAGCTGCAAAAACGTGAGGGATAGCTTTTGTCACCACATGTGTATGACAACAGTGACAATCCTGACATGGCTCAACATCAATTTGATCTTGGTTTGCCGTCTTATCACAGTCCTGCTTCACATCAACCATTTCAGTTTCGTGATGCGCACAAGCTGAACCCTCTGCGACCGCATGGGCAACGTCAGCCCAGCCAGCTGCAAAGAAAGCGCATAATGTGAATAGTAATAAGAACTGCTTCATCCACAACAATGTAGCACAAACATAATTTAAATCTATATCCGAAGAGCAAAATCTTTAATACTTAGACTGTGAAATGCTTTGTGAAAGAACACAGGTGCATCAGATTTTGACTTACACAAGTCTTACACACTTGCACAGAAACTTGCACAATTTTTCATAAAAAATGAAATTAGTTAATTAAATCAATGGTATATTATTATGGAAACAGACTTAAAATCTGTTGTCCGTAAGGACGTGCGAGTTCAAGTCTCGCCAGGCCCACCATTTATCTGAACCAATCGCCTCTGCCGTGCGTATATACCCAGACAAACAACAGGATACACCATGCCATTAGCCCCCACCCTCATCATGCTCGCTATTTACGGTCAGGTTGCTTTGACCATTGGCTTGCTCTTCGTTATGGGCCGTCGCCGTATCCGTGCACTCAAAGAAGGCCACACAACAATGGACAAAATCGCGCTTAACGCGAGCGCATGGCCGGACGACTGCTTAAAAGCCGCCAACGCGTATAGAAACCAGTTCGAAATCCCTGTTCTCTTTTACGCTGTATGTTTGCTGTTTATCGGCTTCTCACGCCCTGACCTATTCGTCGCTATCCTCGCCATTGCTTTTGTCATCACGCGTTATGCCCACGCTCTGATCCATATCAACAGCAACCATGTACGAAAACGCGCGCATATCTTTTTTATAGGCGTAATTTGCGTCACCCTCATGTGGGCGTATCTGATCTTTTCCCACATTACGGTTTTGATCAAACTAGCCTAACGGGACTTGAAAAACTTCAGATTGCACCTCGCCGCCGCGTTCATCAATTAGCGCCAGCACCTCGGCTGTGGCGGCTTTTAACTGCTCTTCCTCAACAGAACGAAGCACCACACTAACGGTCAGCTTACCGCCACGGAAACTTGGGTAACTCCCGATATCTACAGTCTCATACCGCGCCTGAATAACACCAAGCCCTTCAGCGATGATGCTTTCTTGCAGATTACAGCTCACAGAATTCGACAACACAGCCTTACCGCCCGCAATCTGCGTAACCACAAATTCCAGCATCGCCTGCATAATGCGTGGAACCCCCGCCATAACGAATACATTCTCGACCCGAAACCCCGGCGCACCCGAAACGGGGTTAGGGATCAAACTCGCCCCCGCGGGCATATCTGCCATAGTCGCTCGCGCATCGGTCAACTCCTCCGGCCCGTAATATTCAAGCAGCGCAGCATAAGCTTCCTCATGCCGTCCAAATTCAAGCCCGAAGGCCTTGGCAATACAGACAGCTGTAATATCATCATGCGTCGGTCCGATCCCCCCCGTTGTAAAAACGAAGTCATATTCGGCCCGCATCGCGTTAACTGCCTCAACCACCTTTTCCTCGATATCGGGCACAACACGCACCTCCGCCAGCGGTACGCCATGCGCCGCCATCTTCTCACCAATCCACGCTGTGTTCTTATCCTGCGTCCGCCCCGACAGAATTTCGTTTCCGATAATCACGAGCGATGATTTTTGCGCCATCTTTATAAAATCCTTGGTTTTTGGTGTCTGAGCACTATGATGCTTCAAAGATAATACGAAACGACAGAAGATAAAGACTTATATGACGATCGCCAAAGAAAACACCGACACAATATACACGGCGGAAGGCATCCAGCTCCACACCGAAAGCGACTTCGAAGGCATGCGCAAAGCGGGAGCCCTAGCTGCTGAAATTCTGGACATGATTACCGATCATGTCGTACCCGGCGTAACAACCGAAGAACTCGACCGCCTGTGCCATGAATACGCAAGCGCGCGCAACGCAATCCCCGCACCACTTGGTTATGGCGCTGGCAATGGCCGCCCGCCTTTCCCCAAAGCGACCTGCACCTCCATCAACCATGTTGTCTGCCACGGTATCCCCGGCCCTAAAAAACTGGTCGAAGGCGACATTGTGAATATCGACGTTACCGTCATCGTTGATGGTTGGCACGGCGACACCAGCCGCATGTATCTCGTCGGCAACAAAATTCCGATCAAGGCCAAACGCCTTGTTGATGTGACGTATGATGCCATGATGAAGGGCATCGAAGTTGTTAAACCCGGCGCTACACTCGGCGATGTCGGTCACGCCATTCAAACCTATGCCGAAAGCCAGCGCTTTTCGGTCGTCCGTGATTTCTGCGGTCATGGCTTGGGCAAGGTCTTCCACGCTCCGCCTTCCGTGATGCATATCGGCACACCAGGCACAGGGACAGTATTCGAACCGGGCATGTTCTTCACCATCGAACCCATGATCAACGCGGGCGATTACCGCACAAAACTGTTACAGGATGGCTGGACCGCCGTTACCCGTGACAAAAGCCTGTCCGCGCAGTTCGAACACACACTGGCCGTCACCGATGACGGGTTCGAAATATTCACCCATTCGCACAAGGGGTTCACCAAACCGCCTTACGCTTAAAAACGCCTATGACCACCGAACGCCAAATCAAAGAACCGCATTACAAAGGCCATCGTGACCGCCTGCGGGGACGTTTTTTGGACAACGGCCCTGATGCGTTACAAGATTACGAGCTGCTGGAACTGGTGTTGTTCCTCGCCATTCCGCAAAAAGATGTAAAGCCACTGGCAAAAGATTTGATCACACGCTTTGGCGGGCTGACCGAAATCATGAACGCACCGATCGAAGAACTGGTCAAAGTCGAAGGCATCAAGGAAAAAACCGCACTCGCGCTAAAATCCATCACGGCTCTATCCCACCGCGCAACCAAAACCGCGCTGATGAACAAACCCGTTCTCAATTCATGGACGCGCCTGATGGATTACTGCATGTCCACCATGGCGCATGAGCAAAAAGAACATTTCCGCATCCTGTTTCTGAACAAAAAGAACGAAATGATCGCGGATGAAATCCAGAACTCCGGCACGGTCGACCACACACCCGCCTACCCTCGCGAAATCATGAAACGCGCATTGGAATTAAGCGCCACTGCGCTTATCCTCGTGCACAACCACCCCAGTGGCGACCCGAAGCCAAGTCAGGCCGATGTCGACACGACCAACCAAATCATCCGCGCAGGCGAACCGTTCACCATTGTCATCCACGACCACATAATCGTCAGTCGCGGCGGCTACAGTAGCTTTAAATCGCTCGGTCTAATTTAAGAGAGAGGTTAATTGAATTATGCGCCTTGCTATCGCTCTCATCATAGCCCTTGGGTTTGCAGGGGTGTATCTCTACTACTCCCCGCAAGCACAAAAGCGCGCGGAGGAAGCGGCACAAAAAGAACAAGCCACCAAAGACTTTGTCTATAAAATCGACCCGCGCCGTTTTGACCAAAACCCGAACCCCGTCGCCATCAGCGAAAAATGGACCAACGACAAAGATGTCATGGTCTTGATCCAACCCAAAACATCCAAATTGAAGCCTTTCTATATCGACGCTTACGAAGCGGTCATATCAAATTACCGCGCATGGTCAGTCCCCGGTCAGATGCCTACCGACAAGCTCCGCCCCGTCGATGCACAAGTTGCATGTCAGGCCGCCGGAAAACGCCTGTGTAAATACTACGAATGGCAGACCGCATGCAGAGGCGGAGAAATTCAAAAAAAGCCGTTCACAAACGCAACAACACTCATGAAAACCTGCGATTTCGCCAGATCCAACACCTACGACAAAAATGACTACGTCAACAAAACCGACTCGCACCCGAACTGCACCCCTCACGGCGCTCCCATCCACCATATGCTCGGCAATGTCAGTGAATTCGTCGAAGACCAAAGCGGACGCGTTATGATTGTCGGCCTGACATATTACGATGGAAAGATGCGGGATAAACCCACCGCTATGCGCAATGGTTGTGAACGCATTGTCGCCGGCGGCGGGCAGTATCCGGCAGAACGTTTTAACAAGGGTTTAGGCTTCCGCTGCTGCAAGGACGCCCAATAACTCTTTATAAAAACTTGTATATTAGCACTACCTTAATGTAAGATAAGCCATACAACAAAACAGGCTGGAATAAGGAATATTCATAAGCACGGAAAACGCTCAACAAATTCGCAACCTTCTCAACAAAGAAAACCTAGAGCAACCCAAGGTTCTGATGGTTGAAGACTCTCAATTCGACATGATCTTGATAAAGGCCATGCTCGAAGAATATTTCCCGCTTACATTAATCGATCACGCCTCCACCCGCATAGACGGCCTGCGCCTGATTAAATGCGAACAATACGATGTCGTGTTGCTGGATCTGTTTTTACCCGACTCCGTAAGTCTTGAGGACATCAAGGATTTTCGCAGGCTCGCGCCGCAAACCCCTATATTCGTACTAACGGGTAGCTATAACGACGAAACACAGACGGCTGCGAAAATTTACGGTGCAGACGGGATCGTCGGTAAAGAAAGTCTGACAAAGGAAAGTTTTGACTCTCTGGTTAAAAACGCAATCGAAAACGTGGCTAACATTTAGTTTCAACCACCTCACCTCTATACAGCTTTGCATAGACGCGCTTTAATAAGCCCATGCGCTTTGGAATCTTTATATGCTTATTCTTGATCTCAGCTTGCTCTGCAACGCTACCTGACTCCGAGCAACTTCAACTCGTAAAGGCCGCCCGCGAAGCGCCGCTGAAACAAGCCGTGTCCGATGTCGGCCTCAAATATGGCGCTCCCGCATATAT
>CAYGQG010000013.1:6672-23724 GCA_964351955.1 uncultured Micavibrio sp.
CATATATCCGCGCCTTCAAACACGAATCCGAACTCGAAGTCTGGATCAAAGACGAGGAACTGGAACGCTATAGCCTGTTCGCAACCTACCCGATCTGCAAATTTTCGGGCGGGCTTGGGCCTAAATTGATCGAAGGCGACAAACAATCGCCCGAAGGTTTCTACACCGTAAGCGCCGAACACATGAACCCGTGGAGCCGCCACCAACTCTCGTTCAATATCGGCTTCCCGAATGAATATGACGAAGCACACAACCGCACGGGAACGTTCCTGATGATCCACGGCGGCTGCACCTCTATCGGCTGCTACGCCATGACCGACCCCGTGATCGAAGAAATATATTTATTGGTTGAGGCCAGCATCGCAAACGGCGCAGATGTCCCTGTCCACCTCTTCCCCTTTCGCATGACGGGGCGTAATATGTCACACGCAATGGGCAGCGAATGGTTTCCGTTTTGGACAAACCTCAAAGACGGTTATGATGCATTCGAGTTGTATAGAATCCCTCCACGCGCTAGACACGCGGACGGAAAATATGTATTTGAAACGCCTGCAAAAGGCCCTGTTTTATTCTAATGATATGAACACAGAACCTAAAAGAAACTTGGATATACTCAAAGACGATTTGGACTCCTACGGCCAGCTTGCTCTAAAAACAATAACAACTGTCAGTATGGGAGCATGTGCCTTTACACTCACATCTATTGGCGCAGTATTTGCCTCAATCTATCCCCAAAACCCAGAACTTGCCCTCAAAGCTATAGTCCTTATTGACGGCGCATTTGATGACTTTTTAAGAGCCGCAATATGTTCTATAATCGCAATAATTACGACATTTGCATCTTATCTGGCAATGGCTATACAACAGGCCACCAACAGCAAACGCATAGCAGAAAGCATAGTTGTCATCACGGGCCTAGGCAGTTTGTTATTAGCCTTTGCAGCAGCTATCTTTTGCGTTATAGGGTTTGTTTCCATGTTAAATGGCATAGAACAGCTATCAGCAATCTTCACAGAAACTAAAAAAACATGATCCCACGTTACTCACGGCCTGAAATGGCCAACATATTCGAACAAGAAAACAAATTCCGCATCTGGCTGGAGGTTGAAACCCTCGCGCTGGAGAAAATGGCGGAGATGGGCACAGTCCCGAAAAGTGCGGCTATAGCTTTGCGGGAGGACGGAAATTTCGATGTTAAGCGCATCAACGAAATCGAAGCTGAAGTTAAACACGACGTTATTGCCTTCCTGACATCCGTCGCGGAATTCGTTGGCGAAGACAGCCGCTATGTCCACCAGGGCATGACCTCGTCCGATGTGATCGACACATCATTCGCCGTCATGCTGACCCAAGCTGCAGACATCATCATCGCCGATCTGGATAAAGTGCTCAAAGCGCTCAAAAAACGCAGCCTCGAGCACAAAGACACACTCTGCATCGGTCGATCACACGGTATCCACGGGGAGCCGACAACATTCGGCCTCAAACTTGCGGGGCACTACGCCGCCTTCAAACGCGCGAAAGACCGCATGATCGCCGCAAAAGAAGAAGTCTCTACCATCACAATCTCCGGCGCAGTCGGCACATATGCCACAGCAGACCCAGCGATCGAAGCACATGTCGCGGACAAGCTCGGCCTTAAACCCGAAACAGTCGCAACACAGGTTATCCCCCGCGATCGTCACGCAATGTTCTTCACCACGCTCGGCATCATCGCATCTTCAATCGAAAGCCTCGCCGTAGAAATTCGCCACCTGCAAAGAACCGAAGTCCGCGAAGCCGAAGAATATTTCGACCCGAAACAAAAAGGCTCATCGGCAATGCCGCATAAGCGCAACCCGATCGGCAGCGAAAACTTAACAGGCCAAGCCCGTATCATCCGCGCCGCCGTTATCCCTGCGCTGGAAAACGTCGCCCTATGGCATGAACGGGACATCTCCCACTCTGCCGTTGAACGCACCATCCTGCCCGATGCCTGCATCGCTTGTGATTACGCGCTGAACCGTCTTGCTGGCTTGGTCGATAAACTTCTCGTCTACCCCGACCGCATGATCCACAATCTGGAGATGACAGGCGGTCTCGTCTTCTCTCAACGCACCATGCTCGCACTAACACAAGCAGGCATCAGCCGCGAGGATGCATACCGCATTGTCCAGCGTAACGCGATGCAGGTTTGGGAAGACCGCAGCGGCGGAAAAGGCTCGCTCACCCTACGCGATGCAATTGAGAATGACCCTCAAGTTACTGAAAAACTTGACAAAGATGCGTTGGACACTATCTTTAGTTACGACGCTTACACCAAGAACATTCCGGCCATTTTAGACCGCGCACTTAACTAAGGAGACCACCCATGAAGGGCGATAAAAAAGTCATTGAATACTTAAACTCTGCTTTGAAAAAAGAGCTGGGCGCAATCAACCAATATTTCCTGCATGCCCGCATGCTGGATGACTGGGGCGTAACAAAACTTGGCAAGCATGAATACAACGAATCCATCGAGGAAATGAAACACGCCGAAGAACTGATCGACCGTATCCTCTTTCTCGAAGGCCTGCCTAACCTGCAAGAAGTCGGCAAGCTCCATATCGGTGAAAATGTTAAGGAAATTCTCGAATGCGATCTCAAAATCGAATTGGATGGCGTTAAAAACTACAAAGAAGCCGTAGCCTACGCCGAAAGCATCAAAGATTTCGTATCCCGCGACCTGTTCGCAAAGATCTTGGCTGACGAAGAAGGCCATGTCGATTATCTTGAAACACAATTACAGATGATCGAGGATATGGGCCTCCAAAATTACATCCAGATCAACTCCCAAAGCCCCCTCGACGCTGAAGGCGCTTAAGAGACTGATATATAAACATTAAAAGAAGCGCGGTAATCAACCGGGCTTTTTTTGTGGACTTATAATGAGAATGACTTGCATTCACCTTTAAAACGGGCCATATTCGAAAAGTAAGTAAGAATCACTCGCAAAACCTTACTGATTGATGAAAGACTGATTATGTTCGTTTGCCTTTGTAACCCTTTTAACGACAAAAAAGTTAAAGACCACCTGCAAAAGCACGGAAAGCGTGCAAAAGTGGGCGATACATATCGTGCCTGCTCTGGCGGAGAAACACCGAATTGCTGCCAATGTCTTGAAACACTGAAGGACATCGTTAAATCCCACAACGACACCGTTGCGGTTTAGCCTCCCCCTACTTTTTATAAATCACGAATTAAATGATCCATACCGGCTGTTACTGCGGCAACTTGCGCAGCAATTGTCTGTGCTTCGCGTTGTTGTAGCGGTATCTGCTCACTATCAGGGTAAACTTCGGTCGTAACAGCATAGCGCGGGTTAGTCGCCATCGGTGAAACACCGGGCACATTTGTGTATATCACACCGGGCTGCAACGCTTTCACGCCATATATTTCCCCGTTTTCATCCGTTGGTGCGATATGCGTAACATCCCTAACCGCGTCCACTATCGCCTTTTCCAGATCGGGCGCTTGTTTTTGAACAGCACTGATCACAAAAAAGCCATCAGGGATCGGTGTTCCGCCATCAAATTCAACACCATCGCGCATAGCGGTAAGCTTCTGGAACGTGGTCATATCCGAATTCGTAGCTTCATGCAGGGAGAAATGCGCCAGAACGCCGTTATCGAGCGCCTCGCCGAAGTTTTCACGTACAAAGGCTAAAAACTTTTCCGCTTCTTCAACGCCGCTACCGTCAACAAATCCGCGATTAGGATCCAGCGCATTCGGGTTCCAGCGATTAAGCGTCTCATACGACCATGGGCTAATACACGGTGCGGCCAACACATTAAATGACCCCGTGTAATTCGCTGCGCGCGCCTGCATAAAACGAACCGCACCCTTAACCCCGCTTGTCTCATAACCGTGCACACCGCCATCAACAATGACCGTAGGCTTATCATCGTGCCAGTTTTTACTTTTCAGTGCGTAGAGAGGGTAGCGTTCAGGGTTGATTGAAAGCGCGCCATATTGCATCACTTCAAAATCACCGCGCATACCCGCAAGCTTGGAAACCACATCATCTTGATATGATCTTTGTGAAAATTGTATGGAGCGCCAAAAATTAACTTCGCTTTCGCCCCAGGCTTTTAAAAGTGGCTGTTTTTGCATGTCTAAACCGTAAATACTCAAAATATGTAAATAAAACTCTGCGCACCGTAGCATTTAGCCCGAATATGTGCAAACTCTTGCAATACGTGCCATCGTGTGGCACGTCTATTGTATTCAAATCACTATGTGGAGAGAAACACACATGCTTAAATCATTCATTCTGACCGTAATCGGGAGCTTTGTACTTATGACTGCCAATGCAGAAGCCGCAGAACCGGCGAACACTCTTGTTCTAGAACTTTCCTCAGGCGGAAATGTTGAAATCGAAATGTTGCCTAACCGTGCCCCTGGCCACGTTGACCGCATCAAAAAGCTGACACGCGATGGCTTCTACGATGGTATCGTATTCCACCGTGTAATCGACGGCTTCATGGCGCAAACCGGCGACCCTACAGGTACAGGTACAGGTGGTAGCGATATGGAAGACCTGACAGCCGAATTCACAGACTACGAATATAAGCGTGGCACTGTGGGCATGGCCCGTACAGCAGCTCCTAACACTGCCAACTCACAATTCTTCATCTGCTTCACAGATGACGGTTGTAGCTTCCTGACTGGCCAATACACAGTATGGGGTCAGGTCACAAGCGGTATGGAGCATGTAGATGCCATCGAACAAGGTGAGCCACCTGCGAACCCTGACAAAATTATCAAAGCCTACATCGCGGCTGACGCTGCTGCGAATGACGCTGAACCTGCTGCCGGTGAAGAACCAGCTGCGGAAGACAGCGAAGCGGCTGCTGAATAATCGTTTGATCCTATGAAAACGATTGGACTTCTGGGAGGGATGAGCTGGGTCTCATCCCTTTCTTATTATCAATGGCTTTACGAAATGGCGCAGGCAAAATTCGGCCCGCAACATTCCCTCACCCTGCTGATGAGTTCCGTTGACTGGAAACGCATTCAGGAATATCAAAAAACCGACTGGGACAAAGCCGCACAATACCTCGCCGATGAAGCCAAAAAGCTGGAAACTGCTGGCGCAGGATTAATGCTGATCGGCACGAACACCATGCATAAAGTCGCAGATCAGGTACAGGATGCAATTGATATCCCCCTCATCCATATCGCCGATGCCACTGCCAACCGCATTAAAGAACAGGGGCTAAACTCGATCGCCCTGCTCGGCTCCAAATACACAATGGAACATGATTTCTACAAAGGTCGTTTGCAAGACCAAGGTATAGAAATCCACGTCCCCGAAGGCGACGATCTGGAACTGGTCAATAAAATCATTTTCGAAGAGCTGTGCTGCAACGTCGTGAACGACAACTCACGTCAGGAATATATCCGCATCACCAACGATCTATTCGACAAAGGCGCGCAAGGGGTCATTCTCGGCTGCACCGAAATCGTCACGTTGATTGATCAAAGCCACTTTGATAAACCCGTTTTCGATACTACAATGATCCACGTAGAAGAGGCGTTCAAATTCGCATGCGAGGATTAAAGTATGAAGCTCGATATATACCAAGCCGACGCATTTACATCTAAAGTATTCGGCGGCAACCCCGCCGCGCTGGTGCCGTTAACCGAATGGCTGCCGAACGAAACTCTGCTCAACATCGCCATTGAAAACAACCTCTCAGAAACCGCCTTCATCGTCCCCGAAGGTGAGAAATACCACCTGCGCTGGTTCACGCCTGGCGGTGAGGTAAAACTCTGTGGTCATGCCACGCTCGCCACCTCCTACATTATGTTCGAAGAACTGGGCTTCGAAGGGAACACCATCACTTTCACTACCCTTTCAGGCGATCTGTTCGTTGAAAAAACAGATACGGGACTAAAGATGGATTTCCCCGTATGGGAACGCGAAGAAATCAAAACACCCGACCTGATTATTCAGGCTTTCGGGCGCGAACCCGATGTGTTTTTCGAAGGCTATGACGCTATGGCCGTTTATGATGACCCTATTTTCATCCGCGACCTGAAACCCGATTTCGGCATATTAAAAAAATACAACACACGCGGCGTTATCGCCACCGCACCGGGCGATCATGACTATGATTTTGTCTCCCGCGCTTTCTTCCCTCTGCTGAACATCGACGAAGATCCCGTAACAGGTTCGGCTCACTGCATCCTCACACCATACTGGGCGGATCGTCTGGGTAAAAACAAACTGCTGGCGCACCAAGCTTCCGCACGTGGCGGCGACCTTCTATGCGAGCTTATCGGCGACCGCGTTGAAATCACGGGCCAAGCCGCCATGTATATGAAGGGCGAAATTTATGTCTGATGACTGGTGGCGCGGAGCCGCTATTTACCAGATTTACCCAAGGTCTTTTTACGACAGCAACAGCGACGGCATCGGCGACCTTAACGGCATTACAAAACATCTCGACTACGTCTCCGACCTCGGCGTTGACGGCATATGGATTTCCCCGTTCTTCACCTCACCGATGAAAGATTTCGGCTACGATGTTTCTGATTATCGCGATGTTGACCCGATGTTCGGCACACTCGATGAATTCAAAACCCTGCTCGCAAAAGCGCATAATTTAAATCTTAAAATCATCATCGACCTCGTCCTCTCACACACTTCCGACCAACACAAATGGTTCGCTGAGAAACCCGAATACTATATCTGGGCAGACCCGAAACCCGATATGTTCGGCGACCGCGTCCCGCCGAATAACTGGGTTTCCGTCTTTGGCGGCCCCGCATGGACATGGCATGAGGAACGCGAGCAATATTACCTGCATAATTTCTTAAAAGAACAACCAGATCTCGACTTTCATAATCCCGATGTACAAACCGAAGCGCTCGACATCGCAAAGTTCTGGCTCGATATGGGGGTGGATGGCTTCCGCCTCGATGTCGTAAATTTCTATTTCCATGACCGCGAATTACGTGACAACCCGCCACGTGACGAAGACCTCGGCCCCGCCGTGCAATTCGAAGGAGACGATCCCTATTCACAACAAAACCATATCTACGATAAATCACGTCCTGAAAATCTCGACTTCCTGCGCAAACTCCGTGTAGTAATGGACCAATACCCGGGCACATTCACACTCGGCGAAATCGGCGACGACCACCCGTATGAACGCACAGTCGAATATACTGGCGAAGGCCTGCTCAACACCTGCTACAACACACAATTGATGAGTGGAAAGCATAAAGAGCTAACCGCAGACTTCATCCGTGAACCAATCAAGCAATTCCAAAGCCTCTCACAAGACAACTGGCCAAGCTGGGCATTCTCCAACCACGATGTCGTACGCACGGCTTCGCGCTGGTTGCCAGACAGTGACGGCTTCTCATACAATGCTGATTGCTCGAAAATGCTCATCGCTCTGCTCGGCTGCTTACGCGGCACAGCCTTCCTGTACCAAGGCGAAGAACTCGGCCTACCCGAAGCCAAGCTCGCGTTCGAAGACCTACAAGACCCATGGGGCAAGCACCTCTGGCCGGAATGGCAAGGCCGCGATGGATGCAGAACGCCCATGCCATGGACAGACACAGCGCCGCAAACATCATGGCTACCAATGCCCGAACAACACACAGAACTCTGCATCGAAAAACAGGAACAAGACGAACACTCTGTGTTGAATTTCACACGCGACTTTCTAAAATTTCGTCGCAATCATACTGCACTCAAAACAGGCACTATTTGTTTTACAGACGATGATCAGACGGTGCTGCAATTCGAACGAAGTGACAACGGGCAGCACTTGTTATGTTGCTTCAACCTGACAGATCAAACACAACACATACAAACATTCCTTCTCGGAAATGTGACAGTATTATTCTCTAACAATTTTGAAGATAGAACATTGCAGCCCTTCGGCTTTGCAATCATGGAAATCCATTAGGACTTTTTAGGAGATTTCTTTTTAGCGGGCGCAGCCTTCTTTTTCTTCGGCTTTTCCTCAGCCTCCGGTTCGGCTTTTGGCTCTTCAGCCACCTCTTCAACGGCCTCTTCATCACCGCTATCATCCGCCAGAACGTCTGTATACTCATCCTCTTCCAGCGCTAAGCCACTATCGCCATCTACATCGCCATCATCCAGCGTGAGATTGGAATCCTCAGCCAAGCCTTTCGCCTCTTCACGCTCGATCACACCGCTTTCACCGGATTTAAGCTCGAATGTTTTAGCAGACTTGATCAACAACTTAATGAGACGATCCAGATAGTCTTCGGACGTTAAAGGGTCAGGCGTATCAATTCTGAGCAGCATACGGTCTGCCCTGAAAATCAAAATAATCCAGCTATGCTTAATACGCATCAACCGAACCAGAGCATCCAACCTCTCCGACGTAAGATAGGCCTTAACCGCCCGCGCATTATCACCGGCAGCCACATAAGAACGATCCCACAATTCATGTTCCGGCTTGACCTCTGCCTTAAAGCTCAATTCTTTAACCAGCGGAACCATGCCGCCGCTAGCAACGGCACCATCAACAGGCATAACACTATGTAGGTTGATTTCAATCGCCGTAAGCTTACGGCTGGAGCGCGCGTTCTCGGCTGTATGTTCACTGGTGAAAACATCAATCTTGTAGCCATCTATACTACCGTCGACTTCCGGACTATCCATTGTAGCCCGCGCGCGGTATCGCAATTTATGTTTGGAGGCGAATTTTTTCCACGTAGACTTCTGACCTTGCAGCACAATAAGTGACCACGCCAAAAACCCCAGCAGCACAACCGATACAATCACCCACAAGACAAGCCAAACTGACAAGAAAATTCTCCGTAAATAGAGTTTACTCTCAATAGTTTAAAGGTATGGAGCGTCTTTGACCAGTATATGTCACAAAAAGTACACGCCTTTTACAAAGGCCTGAATCAAATATAACAAAGAAAAAATATCGCTATAAATGAACTATAATCAACCACAGATCATAGGTGAGTGATTTTTTACAATTTTATTTGACTTTATTGTCGGTATGCAAGCATACTCCCCTAAACTTCATAAAGGCGTATATCCTATGTTGACGATTGAACAATGCAGAGCTGCTCGCGGACTTTTAGGCTGGACCCAGCAAGACCTGGCTGATGCCTCGGGCCTCTCAAAGACAGCTATAAACAATTTCGAAAAAGGCCACTCGGACATCAAAGCCGATTCTTTACGCGCCATTCGCGAAGCATTTGAAAGCTCGGAAATTGAATTCCAACAGGACAACGGCCTACGCAAACGTTCGGAACAAACACGCATGATCAAAGGGCGACAAGCTCTAAGCGGCCTCTTGGAAGATATTCGTAACACGATGACTAACCAGAACAGCGACATCCTGATCATGAACGCAGACACGTCTCTGGCGACAAAAGTAACGTCACAAAAACTCTTCGACCATATCCAGTTCTTAAAACAGAACGATATCCGCCAGCGCGTCTTATGCGCCAAGAACACCAAAAACGTACTGAGCCCGGACGATGATTGCAGATGGCTCGACACACCGTATCAAAATCAAGCCATGCTAACCTTTATATATGGCACAAAAGTCGCAATGCAGCTTTGGGATGAAGCCATGCTGATAGTCATAGACAGCCCGGAAGCCGTAGCAGCGGAAACCAAAAGGTTTGAAACCCTCTGGGCACAAGCCCACAGCTCCGACGGGCGATACAACCAAGAAGACATGCAAAAAAGCGCATAAAAAACGGGCCCCTGAAGCTCTGAGGGCCCGTCTCAATCTGACCGGTTGGGTCAGGTTTTAAAATCAAAACTTAGTGAAAACGAATTTCTTCATCTTGCGCAGCTTGATATGCAAAGTGCTGCAAGTTTTTCGGCATATTCAAATGCAACTCCTGCCCTGTCATAGGGGCAGCTTCCTGCTTTGTTTGAATAGTCGTTGCCAAAGTGCTGACCTGTGACAGAAGGTCTTCCGCATGCGCAACAAGCGCTTCGGCTTTCCCTGTACTGATCAAATCATTCTCGGCAGATTTCTCTAACTTCTCGGCTACGATCTCTTCATGCTGATCCGTTACATCAATCTTCTTCTCAAGCTTGTGCAGAGCATCGCTAAAGAAGCCTGTTTGCTTATCGACAACATTCACCTTCTTCTCGAGCTTGGAAACAGTATCGCTAAAGATGTTCGCCTGATCACCGACATTGCTGACCTTGGCTTCTAATTGACCGATAGATTGTGTGAAATTCTGTGTCTGCTCATCAACGATCTCGACCTTTTGCTCGAGCTTGTGAATTGCGTCACTGAAAAATCCGGTTTGCTTTCGAACGACTTCAAACCCGTTACGTAAGCGCTCAAATCCGGCCCCAAGGACCAGAGACGTTCCCACCGCTGCTACGGCAGAGAACACAGCCATCATTAAAGAGACAGCCACGATTGTTTCGACTGACATTGTCATGAGAGTCCACCCTTTCTTTATCTAGGATTGTTGTTGTTGATGTTATTGTTATTCAGGGCATCAACGTTTTTTTGTAATGTGCGAGCACACATATGACATGACCGTGAATCCATGCCTTATAGTATTATGTTAAATAACTTGGTTTAAAGCTTGGTTATTTTTGCAGACAATCAAAATCAAAATCGCTTAAACTTTTACGCAAATGAATACTGAAGAATTAAAAAACAAACTCCTGCAACGCCAAAAAGAGCTGCAAGATCATAGCCTTAAAAGCAAGGAAACCCGCGCACCGGTAGAGCTGGATCAAACCCGCATGGGTCGCCTGTCACGGCAAGATGCTTTGATGCAACAATCCATGGCCGAAGCCACAGAGCGTAAACGTGAAGTGGAATTGATGCGCTTAAAAGCAGCACTAGAGCGAATAGACACGGAAGATTTCGGCTATTGCGCTATCTGTGACGAAGAAATATCAACCGCCCGCATCAACAATGATCCGGCGGTATCAACCTGCATCAACTGCGCGAAGTAAACTTACTTCATCTGCTTTTCGTGGAATATCTCTTCTGCATCCTGAGCAACCGGCTCTGGCGGCTCGGCAACAGGCTCAGGAATATCTTCGATAATCTGCTTCGTTTCCTGAATTGGCGCAGGCGCAGGGCGCGGCGCTACCGACTGCAAAATCGGCTCTGTTTTTGGTGGAAGCAATTTCGCAAGAACATAAGCATAGCCCGTCCCTGCTGTTCTTTGATTACCGTAAGGGAACATAGTCTGGGTTGGTACGACTTCGTAACCTTCGCCGCAAGCAGCCAGAACCAATGGGGAAGCCAATAAAAGGGCGCGGATTGTTTTCATCGCGGTCATCCTTGTCAAAAATTAAAATTGGAAAGCAGTAAGAAACGTGCGTTAACACATCCTTAATATACCCGCATTTGTGGAAAACTACAATGACCTAAAATAAAACGAAGAATCTATATTACTCACAGATTCATTCACAGATGACAGCGCTCAGGATCGATAAAGTACAAAATCCCCCAACGGATGCCCGTCCGGCAATGTCGGGTAATGAAAACCTCCGTCTTCATCGCGCTTCATACCGATCTTCTCCATCAGATACATCGTGCGCGTATTATCATGCACCGTAAAAGCAACAACTTCATCAAGGCCGAGCTTTTTCAATCCATGATTAAGAACAGCCTGCGCACCTTCACTACCATACCCCTGCCCCCACATCGCGTAATCCAAACGCCACGCAATCTCGGTTGCGGGGTTTTTAGGAGACGTAAAATGCGCTTTAAACGGAACGGTGTTCAAACCGATAAATCCGGCAAACTGTCCCGTATCTTCAACCTCCACCGCGTAAAGACCATAACCATGATCATCAAGGTGCTTCTGGAATTTATCGACAAGATGGTTGCTCTCTTTTTCATTCAAAGACCGCGGCAAATATTCCATCACCAACGGGTCGGCATTCATGCGCGCAAACGGCGCACGGTCCTCGTCTTTCCATTCACGAAAAATTAAGCGTTCTGATTTAAGGTATGTGCTCATATTCGAAAAGGCTAATCCTTTCACTCTGCGTTCACAAGCTTCAAATCCGTTTTGCCCCCAGCCTACAAGGCATATAGGGAACATTCAGAGAGCTTGGCTGTGTATAGATAAGCACAACAATTCTTGCAGAAAGTGGCTGAAAATGAGAACATTACTTTGGAAACATTATATGAAACCATCTCTGACGCATCTCGCCGTCGTTCTTACCGTCCTAATTACACCGCCAGCTTTCGCCAACGACTTGGTTAAGGCCGATCAGATCGCGCCCGAAAACAACGGTCTGCACCACCCCGCTTCTCTGAACGAGCAAAAGCTACAGGAAGTACGCAACATTCTCGGCAAGATTAATACAGAGCTGAAAAACTCGGATATAGAACCCGACGACGACATGGTGGTCGCATACGCAGATACTCAGGTCACGGAAACCGAAATCATTACCGAAGAAACAATTATCGCGACACAGTCAGAAAACGACTTGAACGCATACAAAACCCTGCAAATCAGCTACGAAGGCGATGTAGAAATGAGCTGCGGCAGCCTGTCTGTCGAAGCTGGAAACATGCGTGACGTTATCTACGCGACACAAGAGATCAAAGACCACGCCAAAATGAAAAAACAAGGCATCAAGGCCGCTGGCGCAATCGGATCTTTTCTTATCGGTTCAGTTACTGGCGGCGTAGGTTTAGCGGTTGGTGGCTTCCTCCTTGACCAAGGCGTAGACAGCACCCGTTCCAACGCCGATGTGTTTCAGGACACCGCCGAGCAACGTCGAACTTTAATGATGGGAATTTACAACGCCAAGGGCTGCAACGGTCCGCTAGAGCACGCCATGCAAAACCCCGAGGTTTTTGATCCGATACCGAAGATCGAAATCACAACCACGGCGCAGCGCGGCGACTACGACTTCAATAAATAATCAATCCAGACGATCATCCGAAAGAATACGCCCGCTTATCGCGTCCACGTATATGCGATAGCTTTTATGCGATTGCTTGAGGTCAAACGCATAAGCAAGCTTGCGCTCGTAAACAGACATCGTACTTTTCAGCACCTTAATCGGTAAAATCTTGCGCGTCTTTTTCTTCATATGTGACAACGCAATATTCTCAAGCATCATCGGCGAAATAGTCTCGAACGGAATATCCGGCTTTTCACTCAAACGCTCGACCTCGATCTCGTATAGCTCCCCACTCGTCGCATCAATCTCGACTTCGAAAATCGAGTCATCAGGACGACGGATCAGATACTCGTAATACACCTGATCTCCCTGCTCGCGCTCTACATCCGTACCAATCACTTCACCACTCATGACGCGCAACGCATAACCTTGTGCCTCTTCAAGCGTAAACCGCCCAAGCTTGCCCGAACCCTCTAACGGCAACTCGTCTTCCGCCGCATCCTGCGCATACACAGGCGTGACAACAAACAGCAACAAAAGCATAAGAACTATTTTCATGCCTCGAGTATAGATCGCATACACCAATTGTAAACGTAGCTTCGCTGCCAAAAGCTTGCGTTTTCTCAAAAGCCGTGCCAAATTCTGGGAAATCCCAACCCAAGGAGAGATAGAATGCAATACAAAACCCTTGCTTTGGCAACAGCCACGCTATTCATCACGGCAACATCATCGGCACAAGCCGACTTGTTTGACCGCCTCAACAAAACAATGACAGACATCGAAAACACCGTCACCAGAACCGAAAGCACGATCAACCGCGCCAACGGCACAGCCGAACGTTTGAACGAAACAGCCCCCGCCGCGGGTGAGTCTGCCGCACCTGCCGCTGCACCCGTTGCTGCACCGGCAAATACAATCACCGCGGAAGAAGAAGAGATTTTGCGCAAAGCCCGTGAAATCGAAGAGCGCAAAACACTGGACAGAGCCGAAGCAATCCGCCTTCGCCAGCGCCAAGCCCGCTAATAACGGCCACATTACAACCAATCCAAAGCGCGCTCCTACGGCGCGCTTTTTTGCATCCTCATCGTACAAAAACCCAGATTCTTGCAAACACGCCAATGCGGGCGTATGGTTCATTATTACTTTTTAAATTGCACTTTTTTTAAGCCTCTAGCCGCAAGGTAACAGGCATATTTTTTTAAATCATATCAAGGAGAGAATTATGACCAACTCAGGTAAAAAAACCACACCCGGACCAGGTAAAGTCATCAAATCAGCGATTGCCGGCGGAGCTGCCAAAGGGCCAAAAGGCGCTATAGCAGGCGCGGCCAAGGAAGCTTCACCCAATGCCATTGAAGGCGTAAAAGCCGCCGCTGCCTCAGCAAGAGCAGGACGCGCAGAACGTGGCGCAGACCGACAAGAAGAAGTCGTTCGCCGCAAAAAAGCCAACCCTGACAGAGATGTCCGCGATATCCGCAAAGAAGTTCGTGAAGATGAATGGCTCGAAGCTCATGAAAACAAGCGCAATCGCGCAACAGCCGATAAAATAAGAGAAACACGCTAAACCAGTATCAATCCCGCGCCCCCACAAAGGGTGCGGGATTAGCGTATCGCCATAACTCTTCACACGGAAGGAGACCCGCAATGTCTTCAATCAGAGATCTAATCAAAACTTACAGCCCAGGTACAACCCTCGTCGAAGGGCAAACAATATGGGGCGCATGCCCTGCACAATTCATCGGCCTGCCCGTTGAACAATATGATGAACAATCCCTCAGCAATTTCGGTGCATATCCTGAATTGGAACGCCGCCTGATCGTCACCGATGACTACGTTGTCTTTCATTCGGATTTCGCGCTTAGAAAACTTGTCAAAGAACAAATTGCACAACGCGCCCCGACCAATTTCCAGTTTCTAGCCGAACTCATCGACACAGATGATCAATCGACATGGTTCAGCCTCGACATGATTGAAGATATAAAGGCTCTGTATTACGAGCACATTTTCAACGGTCCTGACGGCGGCATTGCCGTAACGTTTCATTATTACGGCCTGATGATCGCAGGAACATGGATATACTACCTGCAAACACCGGTCACAAACGACGCAAGCTCGCACAAACTATTCATGCAAATGGCATCTGCTTTTGACTCCATCAGACCATATATAGGCGGCCAGCAAGAAGCGCATTACTAGCGATAAACACAGCATTCAAGCGCCTTACACCAAGCCTTGTCTTGCATACCATTATCGCCGCCCGCGAATAAATTTGACAGCCACCGTAAAACCTGCGCTTAGTGTGCTTAGTTTGAAATACACGACCCGACGACACGACTTTATAAGAGACGCTGCATCTTTCAATTCTTTGAACCTCGCAGCCAAGGATACCCTCCCCCTTTTAGAAAATCTGTTTGAACGACGTTTTGCTCCACTCCCATTTAGGTTTGGATCAATCAAACATCAAACCTCAAACGCACGGTGCGTAAGAGGTTCAACCGAATTGCTAAAAGGAGAAACATCATGGCAACCGGAACAGTAAAATGGTTTAACCCAAACAAAGGCTTCGGCTTTATCGAACCTGAAGATGGCGGCAAAGATGTGTTTGTACACATTTCTGCAGTTGAAAAAGCAGGCATGCGTTCATTGAACGAAGGCGAAAAGATTGAATATGAAATTCAGTCTGAGCGCGGTAAAGACTCTGCTCATAACCTTAAGAAAGCCGCTTAATTACATGCTTTCTAACACGAAGAACGAGAGCACAACAACGCGCAAACCTGTTCAGGCCGGCGATTACGGGCAACCAGCCCCGAAAACCGAAACGAACAAAGAAGCCGCCAAGGACACCAATACCGACGGTCGCAAGACCCTCGCCCTTTGGAGCCACTAGGCCGCCGCCGCAAGGCACGCGTTAACGCTCATATTTGAATTCAAAACGGGAGGCCTCGCGCTTCCCGTTTTTTTGTACGGTCACACGGCCCTTAGAGACTTAATAGTTCCCTTGACATATTGTCATAACACAACTACATATACAGCCTATTAAGAGAATATCTTAGGGAAACACTATGAGACTTTTTGCCGAAACAGAGAGCTTACACGGGAGTCGCGTGTCAGACGAACCTGCCCTAATAAATGACTATGTAATACCTGCCGCTATAAGCTTGCCCACAGTCGCAGCCTTAGCAGGCATTTGGGGACAACTCGATACACAAAGCTATGTGAAGTTAGCATTCTCAGGGGTTGTGTTAGCGCCAGCAAGCATAGCTGCCACCGTAAACACAATAAACTCATCATCAACAGTGGCAATAAGGCACGCAAAAAGCTATGGAGTCGGCGCTGTCGCAGGCTTATTTTTAGTAGCTGCCGCCACTAAGGCCGATGCCTCAACCATAAACGCAGTTTTTCCGATCAGAGAGCAAGACACGTCAGCGCTCATTCTTGACACCTAATAATCGACAGCCAGCCATAGCAAAGACTTGCCGCTGTATTGTACAGCAGTAATTTGACATATTCACAAAGCTTCATTAGTATCCGCGAATGTTCACACAAGATGTAAAGCTACGGATATTCAGAACCATACTGGACACAACCGACGAGGAAGTGACCCACATGGCCGAAGCCGCCGCGCGTATGGTCCGTAACATGGAGTTTGAATGTAGCTCTACGCCGGAGCTTAAGACCGACCACCACTTCATGTATAATCTGGAAGGCGCAAAACTCGCGCAGACGATAGCCCAGCAATTTGTGAATGACATCGGAAAACCCGTAGCCGAGAGAGAATGCAACCTACGTGGCCTCTGCGCCATGCTGGAAATCGAACATTTTCAAAAAATGCCCGAACCCGAAGACCTCCCCGACCTCAGCGAGTATGGAATACGGTTTTAAACCGAGATATTGCTCTTGAACTCGTGAATTGTGGTGTAAATAAACGCGCCGTTCTCATATTTCACGAGACAATTTTAGGAATTTTTTCTTATTTTGTCAATGTCTGTACTTTTTGGAATATTATTGTTATTTATCAAAAATGACTGAATACGCTAACGCAGTACACAAACCCATGAGATCATTGGCCATTTCAATGGCTGACGTAAAAACACTGTACGATAGCCTCAACGAAAAAATCACTGAGGTATTAGCAAAAGAAATAACGCCTATAGATGGTATAAGCG
>CAYGQG010000014.1:0-17310 GCA_964351955.1 uncultured Micavibrio sp.
CGATTGCATCGCGGGATGCTAACGGAGCAAATACTCCATCTCGTGGCGGTATCCGGCCATAACAACAATCGTATTGTCGCGCTCGTCTTCCATCGCCTTAACCAACGTGCTGATGGCTTCATGACCAAAATCATTCTCATAACTGCTATACAGGGAATACGCTTCGTCGATAAACAACACACCGCCTTTAGCCGTCTTGATTGCCTCTTTGGTTCTGATCGCCGTCTGACCGACATACTCACCAACCAAATCACTGCGATCAACTTCGACCACATGCCCGCGCTCCAGAACACCGCTATCTTTAAACAACGCGCCCAAAATACGTGTCACTTCGGTCTTACCCGTTCCCGGATTGCCGTAAAATACAAAATGGTTAGAAGGCGTAGATGTATTCAACCCCGCCGCTATCCGCTTAGCATCAAACGCCACACGGTTTTGCACCTCGCGCAATTGCTGCTTCACGGCATCCAAACCGATCAACGCATCCATCTCCGCCCAGGGGTCACCCTCACAAGGCTCATGGATCTTTAATCGCGAACTATAGGTATCAAAACCGTAATGCGAGAGCTTGGTTGTTTCCGAATATACGTCGTCATCCAACCCGCTTGATGTGTTGTAAACACTACACGGTGTATCCTCGGTAAAATCATCCTCATTCACAACATTCACGATCAGCTCGCCCTTGTCGTTTTTCTTGAATGCCAGATCGGTAAATGTCAGCTCTTTTTTAGGCGCATCTGTTGAATCATCAGACTCGTCAATAGACGGCTCGGAAGCCGTGGCTGTCTCACTGTTTGTGGATGATGTCGAAGACGATTGATCATCGTCGTGATCGTTGTTCATGCTACCCTCTATTTTTTTTATTTATTAATGATTAGTTAATGATACCGCAGATTCGCGTTACCGTGCAAATTCACAGATAAAAGCAGGATTTTTATTGCAACGTTACTTCGACAGTGAACGTACCGGCGTAAGTTCCCGGTGATTGCGAAGCACCAACATTGAGCGTCGCGCCGATTGGCACATCAACAACAGGTCCGCCCGGAACAACAACGCTATCTCCGCCTGAATTGGTGATCAGGTTAAACGCATTCACGGTCATGCTATTTGCGCCCGAAGTAAGGGAAATTGAAGACGATGTCACATCAATTTGCATAGGTCTGAAACCCGCATCAAATTCTTGGGTAACGATACACCGACCGATAGATGTCGGCGCACTCCCCAGAACCACACAGCTAGCGATCGGGCCGGAATCATCCGGTCGAAGTATCACAGTACCCGCAGAGCCACAGGGAATAAGCTCCCCGAAAATCAACGGCTGACCGCAACTAATATCTACGCTCTGCGCATAAGCCGGATTTGTGCACAATCCCGCAAAAAGCAAGACGAGCATATGCAGTAAAATTTTCATGCTCTGTGATGTCTTTTTACGAAGTCTATACATACTTATGAATATTACTTTTTCTTTCGGCTGTTCCATCAGTATACCCAAATTAACGGGCAACTTGCTAAGTCTATTTTATCGTGTTCGCTTAATTAAGGGAAACTTTGCCATGTCACAAATCACATAAAACGCTTGGCAACACCCTGTTCCAGACTCTTTATGAGAGGTTCTAATTGCTTCTCATATCGCATCCACGACTTCACAGACGTTTTGTATATAGGCTTTGTAACCTGTGTTTTACTCGCCGTCAAAACCGTTCGCTTTTGTTTATGAGGTTGTAAACAGGCTTCATCCCACGGCAAGCCGACATAATCAACCAATCCACGCGCTTGTGGCTCGAGTTCTCCGACTGTCTTTTCGTATTCAACATCAATAAACGCATCGGGATATAGATCGCGCCAATGCTGCATCAATTCCAGATACTCATTGTAATACTGCCCTAACTCCTCAAGGTCATAAGACCAATACTGCCCGCGTGCAAAGCTCTGTTTGAAACAGGACAAGCACGTATCCAGCGGATTACGTTGCGTATGGATAATCTTCGCCTGTGGCAGAATACTGACAATTTTCCCCAGATGCGCAAAATTCCCCGGCATCTTATCTGTAATACGCTTGGCCTTGCCCGAAACATCCAAAAGTCTAACCTGATCAATATAATACTGCCCCTGCTGTGCTGCGTTATCGGACGTTAAATACCCGAAATGATTGTCCAGCGTGCCAATTTCTATCAACTCACCCGCGCCATAAACATCGGCATGCGAGGAAATGATTTGCTCGGTCAGCGTTGTCCCCGATCGCGGCATCCCCAAAATGAATACGGGCAGATCGGATTCAAATCCCTTACCGTTAACCTCGTCGAAAAACTCGCGCGAATACGCTTCTTTAATCAGGTTGAAGTTTTGAACCTGCTGCTCGGCATCATAGGGCACGGTCGCCCGTTTATGCGCGTTAGCCTGCAGCAAATGTTCAAACGCCTTATCGTAATCACCGATATCTTCATAAGCGGAGAACAGCGCGAAATGCAAAATCCCTGCGTGCTCCAACCCGAACGCATCCGCATTTTCCGCCATCTTGACCATGTTTTGAAAATCTTTGTCATCCTCACTGAACGTCTTCAGCTTGGTCATCATATAAAACAACGCCGGCATATCAGGAGTCATCGCCCGCGCCTTTTCGAATGATTCAAGCGCCCTGTCCTTATCTCCCCGCGCCAGATGCAAATCGACAAACGCCAGATGAGCTTCCGCGGCATTATCTTTCAGGACCAATGTCTCGTTAAAACATTCTTCTGCACGATCAGGCCGGTTGGTCAGGAAATAAATCTGCCCTTTGCGCAAATACGCTTCGGGCATCTCCGTATTAATCTCAATGGCCTCGTCAATCGCCGCCAGAGCTTCCTCAGGCTTGTTTCCGCGTTCCAACACATCAGCGAGCTTCAAATACACACGCGGCGTAGACGGCGAATATTCCTGCGCCTTACGCAATTCTATCTCCGCCTCGCCATAACGATCTTGCATAAACAACACATCAGCCAGATCAACCCGCACTTCGGCGGATTCAGGCTGCAGGCTCAATGCCCGCTGAATGGCCTTCTCGGCCTCCTCCATCTCGCCCAACGCCCTACACGCCAGACTGAGCGATAATAAAGCGTCCAGATAATCCTCTCTATAAGACAGCGCAATCCGCGCATGCGTCTTCGCATCCTCAAATCGACTGAGCTTCATCAGGCTAATCGACAGATTATTATGCGCTTCGACATAATCGGGCTTAAGCGTAACTGCTTTTTTGTAACATTCCTGCGATTCCACCAACTCCCCCATATCGGTCAGCGCATTACCCAGATTATTCAACGCCTCGGGGTAATTCGGCTCCAATTCCAGCGCTTTTCGGCATTTTTCTGCAGAATCCTTCAATTTCCCCATATCCCGCAGCACATTACCCAGATTATTCCACGCAAACGCAAAATCGGGATTAACAGCCAAAGCGCGTTCCCACGCCTCTATCGCCTCGTCTTTACGGCCCAGCTTAACCAAAGCCGTACCCAGATTAAGCCACGCATCGGCATCTTCGGGGTTTTTCTCGACGGAAAGCCGCGCCGCCGCTTCCGCATCCTCATATCGACCCATCAACCACAGCGTATGCGCCTTGTTCCAATAGGTCCGCGCATCATCCGCATCCAGAGCAATCGCCTGATCATGGGCCTCTACACCGCGCTCATATTCCTGCGCTTCCGTCAGCACAATACCCAAATTACAGTACCATTCGGCCTGTGCTTCATCATTCTGGACTGCTTTTTGCAAGTATTTCAGAGCATCCCGCAGATTACCCATGTAATACTGCGCTAAACCCATGAGATAGAGGCTTTGACCGTCATTTTTTCTCATTTTGATTATATCTTTGAGAATCGATTCCGCAATACGATAATTACCCTGTTTCATATTAGAAATCGCTAAATTCTGCGCGTCTTCAAGGGGTATCTGCGAATTTTTAGACATAATGTAAATTCTTAATCCTAAAGCATATATCTCAAAGATATTGGCTTATAAGCCGCTTTTTAACAGTATTTTAAAGAAGTTGAAATAACATAGAAAGTGTATACTATAGTAGCTGAAACAAGGTTCATCCGAACCGCCCTTTAGATACTATCGTATCATTTAAGTCTTTAAATAGAAGAATTTTACAAGTTGAGCGAGAAGGAGATCTCTGATGAAGAATTCTATCAAAAAACTATTACTAGGCGGTGCTGCGGTTCTCGCTCTAGGTATGGGCCAAGATGCATTAGCACAGGCTACAGACAACGATTCAATTACAACAGAAGCCGTCGTAGTCGCCGGTATTGATGTTGTAGGCGTTCTTGAACTGGATTTCGGTTCATTTGTTCCGGATGCAGGTGGTGACACGATCACGATCGATACTGCCGGTGCACGAACAGTCGGCGGTACAAGCTTCCTGGTTGCATCTGATCCTGGTCAAGCTGGTACATTTACAATCGATGCCGATGAAGACACAGCCTTCAACCTCTTGGCCGCACCATCCGTGCTAACGGGTCCGGGTGCAGACATGACCATTTCAACGGTCAGTGTTTCCGGTGGTGACGGTGGTACAACAACAGCTCCCGACCTCGTCGCGGCAGCCGTCAGTGGTTTCAGTACAACGGCCACAGGTACACCAGAGACATTTACAGTCGGTGGTACACTCGTCGTAGGTGCGGGTCAGGTAGCAGGTCTTTATAACGGCACGCTGACTTTGACAGCTACATACGAGTAAACCGACGCTAATTTTAAAGTTTACTTTAAAGTATTTGGAAAAAGTCGGCCGCATACGAGGTCGGCTTTTTCATTAGCAATATAAAGCGTTAGCGTTTGATTTATGTAGTCGTAGCGACAATATATTTATAACAAAGCGACAGACAACAGAGACAGCATAGAATATGCCGGATGTAACAAAGACAGCCTTACCGAAATCGGTTAAAGCACTCGCCGCAGGCGGGCTTGTTTCGCTGTCTATGTTTAGCATCATGGCCTTACGGACTGTTATGGCAAGCACGGCAACCCTGCCGATGATTGCACGCCTGATCACAGCGATCGAAGTCACTGTCGCAACATCTCTTGATTTTGGTACACTGGCTATGGCCCCCGAACGCGCGGGCCGCGCTTTAATCGACCCGTCTTTGAACCGCATGGTTCTGGACGACAACAATTCCCTAAGCTTAGCAGGTGGAACACCCAAAGTCGGCCGCCTCGTCATTCGCGGAGCAACGCTCCCCATCGCGATCAGCATCGAAAACACCAGCATTCAGCTCACTAACGGCGCGACCAACGTAACGGTGAGCAATTTCAACTTAGTGTCTGCCGATGGCGGCTCTAAGGTCACAATCACGCCAGAAGCAGGCGCAACCACCATGACAATTCCCGTCGGCGCAACCCTCATAACAAAGGCCGGACAAGCTTCCGGAACATATACTGGAACGACACGCGTTTTCGCTAATTTTCAGTAGACTTGGATTTAAGCTTGAATTTCAATATAATATAAGAACATTATGTGTATCTTCTGCGTGGACTTCCATTAGACAAGAAAAAGGTGCTTATGTACTTTATGAGAATGAACAACAAGACCCTGCTGAAAACAGTATTAGCCCTGCTTTTATTTGGGCTATGTGTTATTTGGGCATCTCAGGAAGCATACGCCATTCGTGTGAGTCTCAAACGCATCATATTTGAAGGGCCAAAAAGATCTGAAATTTTGACCATTATCAATAACTCTTCCAAGCCTGAAACCTACAGACTGCAATGGCTGAGGTTCAGAATGGAGAATGGGGATTCATCCCTGACACAATTAGACCCTGATGCCGAAACTGACGACATCAAATGGGCTGATAAGATGATCCGTTTCGCACCGCGCCGTGTAACCATCCCGCCGGGCGGCTCTCAACAGGTCAGACTATTGCTCAGACGACCTAAGGACTTGGAACAAGGCGAATATCGCGGACACATGCAAATTGTGACCGAAGTAGAAGCCAAACCCTATGAAAATGACCCTAATCCGACAAAACCCAGCATCCAGCTGACTGTTCAGCCCGCTATCTCATTGCCGATTTTTGTTCGCCACGGCAAACTCTCTGCAGAAGCCAGTATCACCAATGCCAAATTATTCAAATCTGAAAAAGGCCTGAAAGTAACACTCACCTTGAATCGCACAGGCAACAGAGGCCTGTACGGAGATTTTGACTTCGTCTGCAACGATGGCGGAGAGAACAAGATTTTGCGTGAAATCGGCGGTATAGCGATATATCCGGAGACCACCAATCGTGATTTAACGTTTAATCTGGAATTATCAGACACCACAGTCGCGAATTGCAGCAAAGTTGACGTTCTCTATCGCGCTGATCCTGACGATAGCCAATATGGCGGCAAAGTTCTTGCGCAAGCAACAGCGTCCCTATAATTCATTGAAATCATTGTAAATTTTGTACTTACCCACAGTGTGGCACAGCGCTTGCTAATGTATTTAGTGGGTAGCTTCTCCGCATTTCGCGGAAAGTTTAATGCAATTTTTGAACGAAAAGATGTAAGGGCATATTGTGTCACTAATACGATCAATATATCTATCGAAGATCGGCGCTCACGCTGCGTTATGCTGCGCTTGCATCGCCTTGCTCTTGCTCATCCCCCCTGCAATACAAACATCACAAGCGCAAAATTTTGATTACGCCCAGGATGGCGACACCCCGAACGAATTCATTCTACGAGTAATTTTGCCGCCTAAATGGCTTATTTCCGAGGCAATTTTTGCCTATGAAAAGCAAGGTACGTATTATTTACCCTTAACCGAACTGGCCGAAGGTTTTGAGTTTCTGGCTGAAGGAGAGATCGCCAATCAAGCCATATCTGGCTTTGCCGGCGCGGAAGAAAACACCTACTCCATCGATGGAAAACGCGGAGAACTGACAATCAGGGGCAATCGCGAAACTTTACCTGCAAACGCCATATTGGATTCAGAATACCTAGCAACGGATGACCTATATGTGTCTTTAGAAGTGCTCAATAAAATGTGGCCCGTCACCATGAATTTGGATCTACCCGCGCTGGGTATAAAAGTCACAGCAGAGTCAGAGGAAGATTTCGCCTTTATCAAAAAACGTGAACGACAGCAGCGCAAAGACCTCGCCCTCGCAAGGCAAGAGGAACGAAACGCCAGAAAGAAACTGCTTCCAAGAAGAGACAACCCCTACAGCATATTGGGCAAACCCGCGATCGACTATCAGGCGACCTATCGGTTCGACGATGACACGGATGAGCTAACAGGCGACAACATCTTCAACGGCGTGCAGCATATCGGCAAATTTTTGACCGAATTTTCTGCCAATTTCAAACTCAATGCAGAAGGCGAAATTGAACGCCCGGATAGCATTCGTTTTCGTGCCAGTCGACAATCGGTAGGTTCGGAATATCTGGTCCCCCATGTCAGACGTGTAGAATTCGGTGATGTAAATGTGCGCCAGCGAGAGCTCATTTCCAACACAGAAACAGGCCGCGGTATTATCGTGTCTAACGACAACCGACAGCGCAGCAATCAGTTCGATCAAATCACACTGGAAGGAACAGGACCGCCCGGTTGGGAAATCGAAGTCTATAATAACGAAGAACTCATCAGAATTGGTGTAGTGCCGGAAGACGGCCAGTTTTTCTTTGAAGACGTTGTGCTGAATTTCGGCAACAACAAGATCAAAATCCTGCTCTTTGGCCCTCAAGGTCAGGTACGCGAACAAATCGAAGACTTCTCAGCCGGCGGAAACATGCTCAGCCCCGGTCAATTTACCTATGAAGCAGGCGTATTAGATTCCGAACGGGACTTTATCTTGCTCGATAATGATCCGCGCACAACACCACGCGGATTGGTAAAGAATATCCAAACATCATATGGTTTAACCCGATGGGCCACAGTATTCGGTAACTATACCGAAACACCTGATGCGGATAAAAACCGTGAATATTTAACCGTAGGGGGTGTGTTCAATACACCGGCAGGTCTGGTAGAAGCCGAAGCCTATAATGAGCTTGGCGGCGGAAACGCGCTGTCACTGGGCATGGTAACAGGGTTCAAAGGTATTAGATCAAACTTGGGCGTGGCTTTCTTCAACGACTTCGAAAGTGAAGATTCCGGCTTCGGCACAAACAGAAAAACATTTGAAGCCGACGCGCAGGTCAACACCAAAGTTAACATCGCCAGCGTTCCTATCGGCTTGATTTTTCAATCAACACACACAGAACGTGTCGCAATCGACCCGCTGACCACATTGAACACATCACAAACCTTCAGCAGAGGCCCTGTAAGGCTAAGCCACAACACGACAACACGCCTGAGCGACTATCAACATCAAAGCTCAACCGCGGGCTTCACAACCACCGTCAGGGACGATCCTTGGCAGTTACGTGGTAATCTGAACTACACAATTCATCCGATTTTCGACATCAGCACCATTAATAGCGAACTCCGCTACAAGCCAAAGGATGTGAAATATCAGGCCGCCATCAACGCCGGACATAATTTCACAAACGACACATATAACGCCGGACTTCAGGGTGGTTACGACTTTGATACCGTGCTTGCTTCCGCAGAAGCCAATTATCAACGCGGCACAGGGTGGGAATTCGTGCTGCGCGCAACCACATCTATCTCGCCTTATACCCCTGACGGGTCATACGGCCTAAGCAGCAAACAACGCCGCAATGAAGCGCCTGTACGTGCAAGAGTATTCTTAGATAACGACATGGATGGAGAATTCGGTGAGAATGATGAACCGATCGAAGGTGCCCGTATCGCTATTGGTAACGGTACAAAACGCGCAACAACGGATGAAAATGGCGTTTTGCTGGCAAGCCATGCTCCATACCGCTTAAGCAACATACAAGTTGACAAAGCCTCGCTCCAAGACCCGTATTACGTGCCAACACAAGAAGGGTTCAGCACGGTATTGTCGCGCGGCAGCGTGGTTGAAGCTCTGTTCCCGATTATTGAATCCGGCTCCATAGAAGGTACGGTTTACCGCCAACACACTGATAAATTCGTCAGTGGCCTGACATTGCAACTGGTCAACGCCGAAGGGGAATCTATCAACGAAGTTGTATCGGCTTTCGACGGCTTTTACGCCTTCGAATTTGTCCCTCCGGGCACTTACAGCATCCGCGCAGAGGCCTCTCAAGGTGCAAATCTATTAAACAATCAAGCCGAGGTGGATCAGGAAGACCTTTATGTCTTCGGGCATGACCTGTATCTGGAATCCAACAACAGCGCCCCGGCAGTCAGCTCTGAGCCGCTTAACAACAATATATACGGACCTTTCCAACCCACACCCGCGGAACCTTATGGACCGTTCTTGGAAGACATTAACGCCTCCGCAGGTGATGAAATCGAAGAACCGATCGATATCGCCCCTATCATTGCCGTTAAACCGGCAATCAAACACTCACAGACAAATTTTGAAGCCTTCGGCCCGCAGCAAAACGCTCAACCCGCACAGCTTGAAACAGGCGGTCTATATTCATTGATCAAATAACAATCGCAAACAGAAGCACCTGAACACAAAAAAGCCCCGCAAATAACTGCGGGGCTTTTGATTTATTCTAGAGATCGTAGCTGTTATTATGAACCACAACTTGCGGCAGCATCAAGGCTCTCTGTTGGGTCACCTGAGAAGTTAAAGTTCACGCCGCCTTCGGCTGAAGCATTAACCACATCTGACCAACATGATGACTGGTTACCAGCCTCTGGCTCGATATTATTCAAATCATCACCACCCGCTTCAGGGTTGATATTGTTCAAATCTTCAGCACCGGCAAATGTCTGAATACTATTCAAACTCGCTGTAGGCTGTGTCACAGGGGGCATACCGATAAGTGCGAGGCTAAAGCCACCGAACCCAGGAGCAAACTCTGCAAATTCTCTGAAGAAGTCCTGAACATTATCCAGGCCAGCAACTGCCGGTGTACCGACGAATATCTGACCACGTTGATCGAATGGTGAATCATCCGCATCATACAAACGATCTTCAATACCTTCCAAAGCGATGGCCGGAATATTGCCCAGCGCATCTTGGTTCAGGTTCGGAATAAAGCCATCGAAGTTAGCTTGCTCACCATTGATCTCGATAACATTACCGAATTCATCCAAGATGGCTCCGTCTTCAAAACGTACGTAGAAGGCTGTATCAACATCGCGGGAAATGAAGCCCGTGAAGGCTGTCGCACCCAATGTCTCATCAACAATCGTCAATGAATTCGCACTGGCAACGGTTGAATCAGTACCCGCCAGTTCGAACTGAAGGCCTGTAACGAAGTCATAACCTGGTGGCAATACATAGTCAGGATTAACAATGATTACGTTCGGGTTAGTAAGGTTCGTCAGATCAATCGCACCGCTTTCGAAACGGGCACCGACAGGGTTATCAACCAAAGTGTTACCTTCGAGAACAACATCGCCATGACCGTAGCCTTGTGCATGGATACCGTTTGTACCTGAGTTCTGAACACCATTATCGATCAGGACTGAGTTAAATACGCCCGGACCTTCTGATCCGTAGCCCATACCCATAGGAGGATAAGGTGAGTTGCTCACGAGGCTCACAGTTTGAATGTTATCGCCGATACGGTCTTCATAACGACTGTAACCACCAAGAGCGTTCAGCAAGATACCGTTTTCGCCACTATCGATAACAGTGTTCGTATCCGCCAAAAGCTGAACATCGTAGGCTGTAACCTCGATACCGTCAGTACCTGCATTCGTCACGGTGTTATTCGTGATTTCAACATTCGCAGGAACGAACTCATAGTATGGGTACGCACTTACACGAGCGATGTTCATGGATGGGCCATCATCATACATATCAGGATAGCTCATGATGAAGCTGCCACGTGGGTTGTATACGCGGATACCGTCATCTTCGACATCAGTCACAGTGTTGAAATCAATCTGTGTGTCGCCACTGTATTTGACTTCAATACCGTCATCACCAGCGTCACGAACTGTGTTCTCGTTGATCACAACGTCAAAGCCTCTGTTGTACATGCTGTATACATCGCGAACATTGATACCGTCACGACCGACGAAACGAATGTTGTTGCCGATAATATCAGCCTGCTTGCCACCAGATACTTCAATACCGTTACGCTTAACGAAGCGGATGAAGTTGCCGTTAACATCAACATAGCTGCTGTCTTCAACATCGATACCATCGTCACCGGCAAAGGCTACAAGGTTGCGCATGATGTCAGCACCAAAGCTGTCATGCACCTGGATACCATCGCCTTTTGTGAAGGAGATCAGGTTGTATTCGATATCAACGAACTTACTGTCATCAACATCGATACCATCATCACCCGCACCAACAACGAGGTTGTATTTGATGTCTGCAAATTTGCTGTCATCTACCTCGATACCGTCGCGGCGTGATTCTGTAACTTTGTTGAATTTGATATCAGCATATTTGCTGTCATCGACATCGATACCATCATCACCAGACTTGCTGACTTTGTTACCGAAGATGTCTACTTTGTAGCCATCATCAACATTGATACCATCGTCACCGGCACGGTCGACTTTGTTAAAGCCAATATCGCCGTACTTACCTTTTTTGAGCTTGATACCGTTCTCGCCTGTACGCTCAACATCGTTGAAGTAAACGTCAGCATGATCACTCTTGTATACGTAGATACCGTTTTCACCGACTGAATCGACAGAACCGACAACACGTCTACGATATGTTTTCACATCACCGAGAACATCGTTGAACTTCACATCGGCATAATCACTGTCTTTAACATAGATACCGTGACGACCTGCACCAAGCTGGTCAACGGCACCACCGAGATTACGTCCACGACGATATTTGTCGTAGCCCAGATCAGCTGTGATGTCGTTACCAATAATGTCGACCTTGTCACTGTATTCTACGTGGATACCGTCACGGCCCGCACCTTGCTGACCGTAGTTACGGTCATGGCGGTTACCGCCTTCGGCATAGATGTCGTTGAACCAGATACCTGCGCGGTAGCTGCTGTAAACGTTGATACCGTCACGGCCTGCGCCTGTGATGTCGTTCTTCTTGATCAGCGCATAGTCACTGTCTTTAACGTAGATACCATCGCCATCGCGGCTTTCTTCACCTGTGTCATGGATGTCGTTCTCGATAATTTGAACGCCTTTGACGTTATTAACGTAGATACCGTCATCACCGGTGTGGTGAACGTGGTTTTTCTTGATCAGAACGTCAGAACCGTAATCGTAACCTGTATCCTTAACGTGGATACCATCGTCGTCACGACCGCGTACGCCGCCGTCCCAACCGTTACCTTCGATCACGATCTTGGCACCGTTATAGAAGTAACCTTCAAGATGGATACCATCTTCTTCGCCATCGATTTCACCATTGTTCAAAATCCAAAGCTCGGCATCATCGATACCACCAACATGGGTAATACCGTTTTCGTCCTCACCTTTGATCAGGCTGTTATCACGGATAACAATGTCATGGCGCCAGTTGCTGGCTTTACCGTTGAACACGATACCGTGCTCACCACCAACGATAGAGTTTTTCTTGATCAAAATCTCTTCGTCATGACCGGAATGGATATGGTTAGAAGTTTCACCATCAAACTGGATACCGTTTTCATCGGCATCAATGTCGTTGTAGCTGATTTCCAGCAATGAATGACCTTTGATGTCGTCTTCAAACTGAATACCTTCATCGCCTGCATCAATTGTGTTGCCGTCTCTACGGCCACCGATCAATACGCGGGCATCATCCTGAATGTCATCACTGAAGTTAATGCCATCATCATCAGACTTAATGTAGTTGTCTGTGATTCTAACAGATGCGCTGCCCTGAATATCTTCAGCGAACTGGATACCGTCATCAGTAACTGCGTCAGCATAGATCGGGTAACGACCGTAAGATCTCTTACCGTAACCGATACGGTTGCCGTTAATATTAACCTTCGTACCGCTGTTCAACTTACCGGCGAAGTGAATGCCGTCTTTACCGCGGATGAAGTTGGATGGATCATCATAAACGCCATCGCCGCCACCATTACCGATATTGATATTGGCTGTGTAGATGTTGCCGGCGAAGTGGATACCGTCGCCAGTTGAACCATCGTCTTCGTTAGCGGAGATGATGTTGTCATGGATGTTCACAGTAGAACCACCATAGATCGAACCACCAACGTAAATACCGTGGTCATCCGCATGGATACCATGGTTGTTACCAGTAATGTTCAAAGTAGCACCGTTGATGCTGCCTGAAATATTGATACCGTTATCGCTAGCGTAGTTATTCGGGTTGTTGACGATGTTAACGGTCGCGCCGCCGGAAATATTGTCCAGATCGATACCATCATCACCAACCTTCGCACCTGAGCGACCGATAGAGTTACCGGAAATTGTCAGTGTAGCGCCGCCTGTGATGTTTTCATCAATAACGATACCGTCATCACCGATTGTATCGCGACCTTCAGAACCGATTTTGTTATCCAGAATGCTGACAACCGCACGAGAGTCGATAGATGTTGTATGGCCTTTATCATCATCCGCGATATCGATACCGTCATCACCCGCATCAATGCGGTTTTTCTGGATCAGAACCGTTGAGTCGATACCGGCATCAAATTCAATACCGTCATCGCCTGCGATAATCCAGTTACCATCACGGTAATAGCTAGGACCGCCGATATTCACAACTGCGCGGTTACGCACATTATCAATATCGATACCGTCTTCACCGGCTGTGATTTTGTTATCGCGAATATTCAACGATGTCCCTGAACCGCTGATGTCATCTTCAACCTTAATGCCGTCGCCATCTGATGTGATTGTGTTATCGACAACATTGACTGTTGAACCGCCGGAGATGCTTGGGCTACCTGCACCAAACAAGATGCCGTCATCATCACCGTGGATAGAAATGTTATTCTCAATAGTAACTGTCGAGCCACCATTGATACCGCTAAACTCAACGCCACTTTCTGTACCGGAGATTGTGTTGCCTGTGCTGTTGAACGGGAAGTTACCGTAGACAGCAGTCGGCGCAGGCCAGTCATTGTTAATTCTAACCGTTGCGCCATTCGTCACATGTCCTTCGAACAGAACACCTGAACCGTTTTGGCCATCAATATCAGAAGATGTAATCAACACGTTGGATGCGTTTACATCACCTTCGAAGTGAACGCCTTCGCCGTCCTGACCAATCACATCAGTGTAGGCCACTTCAACAAGGCTGCTGTTTTGAACATCGCCTTCGAACAGAACGCCTGTATCAGAACCTGTCAGTACGCTACGTACCGCTGTTTTCCAGTCAGCAACGTAGTCACCTTCGGCAGTACCAAGTGTCACGCGGGAGTCATCGATTGTTTTCTCGAAACGGATCGCTTCACCGTCCAGGGCTGTCACTGTCTGACGACCGGACATTACAGTAGAGCCTGTTACATCACCGCGGAAAACAATACCGCTGTCATCAGCGTTGATCACCTGCTGAACAAATGATGCGCCTGTGTATCCGCCAAGGATGATGCTTGCTTCTGTGATCGCACCTTCGAAGTCGATACCTTCGGAACCGGCTGTAATTGTGTTGGAGTTGATTTCAACCTCAGAGCCATTCACTTCATCTTCGAAACGAACACCGTCTTTCCCGGCTACGATTGTGTTGTAAATAACATCAACTGTTGAACCGTTGGAAACGCTTGGGCTACCTGCGCCGAACAGAACACCGTCCAATGTTGCATCAATATCATTCTCTGCAACAACAACATCGGCATCAACGATACCTTTGATGAACTTGATACCGTTCTTGGCAACGTTCTTGATCTGGTTACCAATTATTTCGGTTTTCTTCGTGCCTTCAACTGCAACACCATTACCGGAGATATTACCGCCAACTGTACCGATGAAGTTACCGTTAACCTTCAGGTTATCGCTAGCATCCGCATAAACGCCATTTCCACCACGATTTGTATTATCAATCGTGTTGCCGGAAACTGTCGCATTATCAGTGCTCAGAACATGAACACCAGAACCTGTGCCCGCACCGGCTCTCTTCCATGTACCGTCAATTACGTTACCGGAAACAGTTGTACCGTCAGCATCCTTGATCCAGACACCTGAACCGCCTGTGTTGGAAATTTCGTTTCCGTCAATCAAGCTGTTTGTTGTGCCACTCAATGAAATACCCGCCGCGCGCGTACCATCAACGATGTTCGTCATGTTGATTGTCGCGTTATCGGAACCAATAGCGACAATACCGTTATGACCGGCATTGCTCACAGCGTTACCTTGGATAAAGCCATCATTCGAAGAAACAACTTTAATGCCGTTGCTATCTGTCTCAGAAATTTCGTTACCTTTAACAGTTGCGCTTGCGCTTCCGTCAATCAGGATACCTTCGCCGCCAATATTGTCTGTACCACCTGTTGTACCAACACGGTTTGTCAGCACGCTAACATTCGCGCTGCCATCAACGGCAATACCATTGCCACTAACTGAATTTACGGTGTTATACGAAACATACGCATTGTCGCTATCTTCAACCACAATACCTGCTTCACCACCTGAAACCGTATTGCCGCCGCTAAAGCCACTGGCAAATGGGTTGGTTGAATGTGAGCCTACAGTCACAAACGCGCTATTCTGGATCAAAATGCCAATACCAGATGCAGCCGCGACCGTGTTTTTCCAAAGATCAACGTCTTTGCCGCCACCGCCATAGCCCGTGCCATCACTGTTTTCAATATGAATGCCGGCAACAGTCGTGTCGTTCACTATATTTTCGAACGCTTGAATGTTCTCGACTGCGTCGCCATGAATACCTTTTTTACCGCCTGTAATTGTGTTGCCAAACACTTTGGCGTTCTTGCTATTAGCAATTTCAACAGCGGCTTCAACAAAACCAGTAAAGCTGTTGCCATCAACGATTAAGCCATTAGCGCCATCAGCGAAAATACCGTAAAGCGCAGTACCCAAGCCATCAAATGCGAACGGGTCGATATTTACATTAGCCGCTGTAACTGTAATCAGGTTCGCTGCGCCGTTAGATTGGAGCGTTGCGCCTGAAGCTGCCAGTTTCAATGCTTTGTCGACAATCAGATCTTCAGTATACGTACCCGCACCGACATTCACCGTGCTCTGGCCTGTACCTGAATTCAAAATCGCATCAATCGGGTCCTGAATCAGGCCACCTTCATTTTGTTGCAATGTGATCGTACCCATACCGGATGTTTGAACCGTGTCATCACCCGAAGAGAAAATGCCCGTCTGGAACAAATCAATATTACCGCCATTAGCATTAACCGAACCACCGGATGCAATGTCCAGATCGCCGACAACATCAACATCAATATCGCCGCCTTGAGTGGACAAAGCACCTATAATATTCAAACCGCCATCGATATCATTAAGCTCAAAGCCACCATCGCTCCAATTCGCAACACCTGTTGCAAAATCACCGATGCTCACGATGTTATTCTGACCCAGCAATGAAGCCGTAGCAGACAGCGACCCTGTCAGAAGGTTCGCGGTTACCGCAGCATCCGCTGTTTGTGTAATCAGACCCGCTGTTACATCCAGCTGATCTGCATTGACTGTACCTGTACCGGTCATCTTGAATTGACGTGCGTTGACTGTAACGTCACCCGCACCAGCATCCACGTTACCCGCAACTGTTGTGAAACCGCCGCCTGTACCATTGGAGTCCAGCGTGATGTTACCGCCATTCGATTCAACGCTACCTGTAGAAAGAATATCGATAGACTGATTAAACGCCGTGCCTTGAGACATCAACGCAATATCACCGCCTTGGGAAGACAGCGTACCCGCAACATCAAAACCATCGACATCATTAAGCTCAAAGCCGCCATCGTTGAAAGCAGATGTTCCTGTCTCGAAATCACCGATTGTATTAATGTTGTTGGCTGTACCAAGGAATGAAGCAGCCTTTGTAAGGCTTCCTTCAATCGTATCGGCAGTAATTACACCGCCTGTAGTCTGACTTACCGTCTTAGCAGCAAAAGATAGCACACCAGCCGTGACATCACTCGGATCACGCATAACAATCGTTGAGCCTGCAGCCAAAGCCACATCACCCATACCGGCATTAATTACACCATCCACATACAGGAAGTTGTTACCCGTAACAGCAACATCCACGTTACCGTCATTCGATTCAATTGCGCCATCTACATCAATACGACCGACTGTTTCAATCGCGATATCGCCACCTTGTGAAGACAGCGTACCCGCAACATAAGAGCGCCCCGTACGTGTATTGTTAAGCTCAAAGCCACCATCGCTCCAATTCGCAACACCTGTTGCAAAATCACCGA
>CAYGQG010000014.1:17410-22058 GCA_964351955.1 uncultured Micavibrio sp.
TATCGATAGACTGATTAAACGCCGTGCCTTGAGACATCAACGCAATATCACCGCCCTGTGAAGACAGCGTGCCCGCAACATCAATAGAATTACCGGCATCGAGTGTAACGTTTCCTGCACTCGCAGTAGCGCCAACTGTTGACCCCAAATTAACAAAAATATCATTACCCGCATTCACGGTCAGGTCAGCATTGTTAAGACCAAACTGATCATTGAATACTACATCACGAGCTGCTCCGAGGATAACGTCAAAGTTTAGCAGTGACAGAAACTCATTTACGACGATATCTCTATCCGCAGCAAACTCCAGTGTGCGATCTAATGACGAGTCAATCGACGCACCGGCCGTTTGATCGAAGGTAATGTCGCCATTACCGCCCACTCCATTGGCCGTAGTAATAAGGACATTGTTACCAACGAGAGCCGCTGTAATATCGCCCCAACCAATTGTTGAAGTCGCGCCAACTGGTGCAAAGTCGCCGCCCGTTGTGCCGCTTACGATTGTAATATCAGCAGGGTCAATCAACCAAAGGCCAGCCGTACCGTCTGCCGCGCGTGTATCCACTGTTCCGCCACCAACACTGATGTAGCCATGACCTGATGTCTCAACGAAACCACCTTTACCGGAAATCGCGCCGCCACGTGCAGAAACAGAGCCACGGAAAATTGCTTTATCCGCCGCAATAACCTTAATGTCGCCGCCGTCGCCGTTTGTACCACCATCGGCAGTTAACTCAGCCGTATCGGCAATCGTGATATTCTCACCTGTAACATCAATAGAGCCGGCACCCTCACCGGAAGCATCAACTGTACCGCCAACTTTAACTGTACCTTTGCTACCGCCGCTAAGAACGATCTTGCCGCCCTGAACAGATGCAGAAGAAGCGGTCACGACACCATCAACATTAATGATATTATCGACCGCACTTTTCGCCGCACGTGCAGAAATCTGAACCGTGCCACCTTCAGCAGAGATAGTACCTGTGTTTTCGATCAAGGCATCTTCAAGCTCGCCATTAACAGCCAGCTCAACCAGACCATCACCATAAAGGTCAAGCGTAACGGTTTCACCCGCGCCGATGGCTACTGTACCCATTTTGGCGTTGATCACGCCTGCGTTGGAAACGAAAGGAGAAACGAACGCAGCAAGACCAGCTTCAGCCACAGTCACTTGCGCACCTTCTTCAATAATGATTCTACCTTCACCGAAATCTGTAAAGATTGCTTTACCGTCTTCCAACTTGCTGAGGTCAAGGGAAGCTGCTGTAGAAGCTACGAAGCTGTTCATATCAATACGGGCTGTACCTGTGACAATAACGCCATTCTTGTTCAGGACATAGTTGCTACCGCTACCGGAGAACAAACCTTCGAGGAAAGAAGTGTTGCTGCTCTTATCGATGTGAACGAAAATATCGCCGCTTTCTTGCAACATGAGGACTGCTGCATTGCTACCGATATTAAAGCCGCCATGATATTCGGCACTTGTTAGACTGGCTTGCTGATCAATGGTCAGCGTGTTTGGAACACTGTAATCAAAGGTGGCTGCACCCTTGATAACTTCTGCACCCTGCGGGAGCGCGTCCGGCGCTACGTTCTGCGCGTTCGCTGCTGTAATCCCCATGCTCACCAAACCGGCGGCTGTCAGGGCAGATGTTGTAAGAAACTTGTGCGTGTGAGAGCTAAATGTTCTCAATGCTTTTTGGCGTGATTTGTAGGTACTCATGGTGTTTCGTCCTTCCTCAATATCAGAAACGTTTTTCTGGTTTTCACAAACTCACATCAGCTTGCCGAAAACCACTTAACACCCTATTTTCGCTACGTTAATCCCGCCCCCAACGAGGTAGAATATCGACTCAGAATCGCGACGTCTTGATGCGTCTATTATGTAAAAAACATATAATTATGGTCTTATAGAATGTGACATTAACCAGCTTTCGCAGGGATTTACAAGTAAATATTAAGGAAAAATTAATAATTTTATGAAAAAGAATTTAGCACCCTTCCGATGCTCCTAGAAACACTACTTAAAGCAGCATTTACTAATATGAAAAATTACCAAATGCATTTAAAACAAAGGCTTTAGCTTGCCTTTCGATACAAAATAAACAATACTGTTTTGAAGTTTATGCCTTTTCTTTTGCGTTTTTTCTGTTATAGCTACTGCCTTATTAGATAATTTTTCAACACACTAACAGGTTTTGATATGCGATATTTGCATCCTGTAGGACACATTAAAAGCGCGCTGACCATCGGCTTACTCACAACCGTATGCTTCTCTTCAGCGCAAGCTCAAAATATTGATGCCGCGCGCCGTCAGGCGGATCCGGGTCGTGTTCAGGAACGTATTCTTGACGACACGGCAATCCCGAGTGTCAGCCCCCGTGTTGAAGTTCGTGACGTTTTGCTCCAAGACGTGCCGCCGAATGCGGATGAAATCACACTTACACTTAACCAAATCCAGTTTGAAGGCATCGGTGTTTACTCCGAAGACCAGATTAGCGACGTATATGCCCACAAACTCGGCACAAACGTTACACTTGCCGAAATATACGGAATCGCTTCACAACTCACCAATAAATACCGCAATGACGGCTACATTCTGACGCAGGTCATCGTACCGCCACAAACAATTGACGGTGGTCGTGTAACATTACGCGCTGTTGAAGGTTTTGTTGACCAAATTTCAGTTCAAGGTGAAAGTCAGGCAAATGCCCGTTCACTTATAGAGAGTTACGCCAATCAAATTCGCGGCGATGGCCCGTTGAACTCGGCAAATCTTGAAAAATTCCTTCTATTGATCAACGACCTGCCGGGTGTTAACGCACGCAGCGTCTTGCGCCCGTCACAAACACAAGTCGGCGCGTCTGATCTACAAATTATCATTGAACGTGACCCTTATGACGCATTTTTCGGTCTCGACAATCACGGAAGCCGTTACCTCGGACCGATCCAAGTAACTGCCGGTGCCGCCTTTAATTCATTCTTTGGCAATAACGAACGCATCACAGTGCAAGTAGCCAGCGCCCCTGAAGATGGCGAGCTGTATTTCTACTCCGTCGGATACGAACAGCCTGTCGGCCCATACGGAACGACACTCGCGGGTCTTTTCAGCCACAGTAACACCGACCCCGGTTTTGATCTCCAACGCTTCGACGTTAAAGGTCAATCCGAGTTTGCCAGCCTTAAGGCAGAACACCCGTTTATCCGTTCCCGTGAACAAAGCCTTTACGGCCACCTGACATTCGATGCCCGCAACGTAGACAGCAGTAACTTGCTCGAAGCCGCGCGTGAAGACCGCATCCGTGCATTACGCGTCGGTGGACGTTACGAATTTCTCGACAGTATTGTAAGCGTCGGTATCAACACTGTTGATTTCGAATTCTCACAAGGTCTGAGCATTTTCGGTGGCAGCCGCGACGGCGACCCGAACCTTTCACGCCCTGCCGGAGATCCAAAATTCTTCAAAGCAACAGCTGAATTCCAACGTCTACAGCGCGTTACAGGCATGGTAAACGTATTATTCGCAGCACGCGGACAATTGGCCAATAACGCCCTACTCTCATCCGAGGAATTCGGTGTCGGCGGTATCCAATTCGGTCGCGGCTATGACCCATCCGAAATCATCGGCGATGACGGTTTCGCAACCAAGGTCGAAGTACAGGTCAACGACCCGTACCAGTTCGAATACCTCGAAAATCTACAGCTTTTCGGCTTCTACGATTTCGGGAAAGTCTATAACGACGATTCTACAAACGGTGATAACGACGATTCATTGGCCTCGACAGGTTTGGGTATGCGTACAAGCATTACACCGCAAACCGAAGGCGAATTGCTGTTGGCTATTCCTTTGACACGCAATGTGGAAACACAACGTGACCAAGGCGCACGCGTACTCTTCAGCGTTAATCACGAATTTTAGACTGCCCCCTAACAAACATTCTAAATCTTCATATACAGCGTTAATTTCGCCAAATCTGGCGCTTTCCTGTTCGGGTCATACTCCAAAACCTTTTGCACCCCCGCACATACGATTGTAATGAATAAAATGTTTTATGCTTTGTACTGACCTAACCTGCGCCTATCCTAAGGGCAAGGAGATCAGAATGAAGACCAATAAACGAAACGCGGACGGTTTCGATCTGTTTCAACTGCAACAAACAAAAGTTTTATTAATCGATGACGACCGCACAATCCGAAGAATGGTCTCTATGACCATTAGCGATTATTGCTCTTTACAAGAAGCAATCGATGCCCAAACAGGACTTGAAAAAATCATAGAATTCGAGCCGGATATTGTATTTCTGGACTTGAACTTACCCGATGATAACGGCCACAACATTCTCAAATGGGTCATGAACAACAAACCCGATACACGCACCGTGGTCTTCAGTGAGCACCACGACACTGACAATCTGGATCGAGCCATCAAAAACGGTGCAAGCGGCTATGTCGCCAAACCGTTCGACCCTAAACGCATGATGCAGCATATCTGCCACACCCCGAAAGCAACAAGCAAGACAGAAAACAAATGGCGGTGAGAGCGGGATTCGAACCCTGCGGAGCACCGCCTTGGCGGTGTGGCGCGTTTTAAAAAACGCGGGTGAAATTCACCGTCCAAGCGTCACATTGTTTAGAGATTAGCAACAAA
>CAYGQG010000014.1:22068-23543 GCA_964351955.1 uncultured Micavibrio sp.
AACTCCGTGTTGTTGTTTAGCTTTTTATTATTCTGGGGTTTAATTGACTTTAACATAGTCACATTTTTTAGAGATAAGAAAAAAAACAAATGGCGGTGAGAGCGGGATTCGAACCCGCGTAGGGGGTGAACCCTAACACGCTTTCCAAGCGTGCGCCTTAAGCCACTCGGCCACCTCACCGCACCATTTTGATCGCGCGACATTACCCTTATCATTCCAAAAGCGCAAGTGTAAGATCATAGGATAACCAAGGGAATATCCAATGCGATCTGATACATACACCACCATCAAAGTCATGCTGATCGGACTTGCACTCGCAGTATTGGTCAATTTACCGTTCTACGCGTGGATTTTTAACAAAAAATGGGAATGGGTAACGGGTTTTCCGCTTGGCTGGCTGGGCGCAGGCATGGTCTATATGGCCACGTTTTTCCACGAAATCGGGCATACCCTCTTTATGTGGTTTTACGGTTACCCAACCGTTCCGATGTTCGATTTTCAACATGGCGGCGGCCTAGCCTATGCTTTCGCAGATCAACAAGTCGGTATTCTGGTGTTTGTCTGGGCGGCGCTCATTTGCGCCATCTGGTATTTCCGTGAAAATACGGGCCTGCAAATATTGCTCGGCCTGCTTTTAATCCTGAACTGGTCAACGGCCTTTACACACTACCATACCATAGGCATGAATTTCGGCGGACCGGCTTTCGAGCCACTGGTCGCAGGGTTTTTGCTATTCCGCGCAGTATTTGACCTCGCTCCACGCGGCATATTCGAACGCTTTCTCAACGCCTTCTTTGGCTTTGGCATGATATTTCAAGTCTTCATCAATGCTTACGGCCTGATTAAAAGCGAAGCCTACAGGCTCGTTTACTATGAACAAAAAGGCACACACGGCTTCGGCGACTTCGACAGGATCGCAAACACGCTCCCACTGCTCGATTTTCAGGCCGTAGTGATGATCTGGGTCGTTTTAGGGGTTATATGCCTGTGTATCCCTTTCATCCTGCTAATGTTCATCAATACGGACAAATACGCAGAATTTGAATAGGACTCTTCCCCGAACATCGGTTGCCTGATAAACTCTTGAGGCAGATTAACTTTCCCATAGGCATCATTATGCGCGTTATATTTATTATTCTTGTCCTGATTCCTGCCCTTGTCGCTTTGGGTAACGACTTTTACCTCTTTGCCGAACTGCATCTGGAGAAAAAACCTTTTTCCATCGCCTTACTGCAAAAAGAATTCCAATTCAGCGCGCTGGGCTTCATCTGGACCCATTACGATCTGGCATCCTTCAAGGAAACGGTAAAATCCATGCCACCCGAAGACTGGGCCAGAATAGACAAAATGCTAACCTTCAAGGCGTTTTATGTCGGCTTGACCTTCGCGGGAATAATGACAACGCTGTTCTTTATTTTGGGGCTTGCCGGTGTCGGGCCATTTGCTAATGATGAAGAAAGCTCGGGGTCAATGAG
>CAYGQG010000015.1:0-8907 GCA_964351955.1 uncultured Micavibrio sp.
GAGTATTTGATCCGTATGAATCCCGGGTTGCAATCGCGTATCCGTCATCACATCAATTTCGAAGATTATGATCTGGCCGAGTTGTGCAGCATTTTCGAGAAGTTCTGTGCTGATGATCATTACAAGCTTGATGATGATGCGGCCGAGGCGCTCAAAAAGATGATGAGACAGGCGATGAAGCTTAATCCCGAGCGTATGGGTAACGGGCGTTTTGTGCGCAATGTGTTTGATAAGACGCTGGAGAAAACCGCTTCACGTGTGATGCGGTTGGCCCTTGATGATTTACAGACTATCCGTTTTTCCGATATTCCCACGGTGGAAGAAGTAACAGGTGGAAAAAAAAGTGGGAAAAGCAGCTCGTCGGATAACATTCATCCTTTAGAATCTGTTGATGACTAAGACTATCAGTGAGGTTTATGCCTTGTTTGTGTCATAGGCCCGAAGCGGGTTTCTTTTTGGACTTTTGCTGCAAAACAGCCTAAAACCGTAGATATATTGAATAGCATTATCATCAGAGGTTTAAAACGTGACCGCATCAAAATCCATTCTTACTGTTTCTACCCTGGCTTTCGCGCTGATTTTCGGCGGCGGAATTTATATCATCACCCAGCTTGATACATTGGCCAAGCCGATCACCGAACGGATCGCATCGGATGCGTTGGGGGTTGCGGTGACCATTGGCGAGATGGATATACGTTTGAAGGAAAAGCGTGTTGATGTGCGCAATGTCAAGGTGGCTAATCCATCCGGCTATTCGAAACCGCATGCTATTACTATCAGTGAAGTTACGGTGGCGCTTTCTGCTATCGCGACCAACAGTGTGAGCATAGAAGATGTGACGGTTAAAGGTACGGATGCGTATCTGGAAGTGACACGCAAGGGTACGAATTTGCGCACATTACAAAATAATCTCAAAAAAGTTGAGGATGATGGTCCTGTTGAGGAGGCGATTAAAGTGATCATCGAGCGCTTTTCTCTGGACGGCGCTATGCTGCACCCATCGATCACATTGTTGTCGAGCAGGGATTTAAAATCAGTGCAAGTATCGCCGATTGTTTTGCGCAATATCGGTAAGGCCGATAACGGTATTCTTGCTCGTGAAGCGGTTGCGCAGATTATGCGTCCGGTGTTAAAGGAGTTGGCTCAAAAGGCCGGAGATGCAGGGTATTACGAGGGATTGTCTGCTGACGTTCTTAAAGAAATGGGCGCGAGTGATTTTGACCAGATCAAGACGCAAGTGAACGAAGAAGTTGATAAGTTCAAGAAGCTGTTTGATTGATATTATACGGCTTCGGGTTCAGCGTTTTTATGCTGCGCTTCTTCCATTCTATGCTGTGCTTGCTGATCGCAATAACGACGGCTTGAGATATGGAACAGCAAGCCCGATACACAGTTACCTACCGAGACAGCAACGAATACGCCCGCCGCACCTGCTAACCAGCCGCCGATATATGCCGCAGGTATCATAATGATAAAGGACCTTACGAAAATCATGACAAAGGCTTTTTGCGGGCGACCGATGGCGTTGAACGCAGAAGACCAGCCGAAGATGAGGTTCCCAATCCCGTAAGATATCGGGACAATCCAGAAAAACAGAGCCGTATAGTGAATGACTTGCGGATCGTCAGAGAACAGAGAAGCCAGCGGAACGGCGGTTATTGCCAGTAGTAGGGCTACGAAGCCTGACCATATTAGGTTGAATAATATTGCAAGGTCGATGGTTTGCCGTACACGTTCATACATCCCTGCACCCCAGTTTTGCCCGATAATCGGTGCCATACCGACGGATAGAGCAATCACAACCAGTAGCGCGAAGGCTTCTACACGGCTGGCTACGCCGAAAGCCGCAACTGCTTCGGGGCCATAGGATGCGAGTATCGCGACGATAATAACCGAAACCAGCGGCATGAAGATGTTGGCTATTCCGGCAGGAATGGCAATAACGAGCAGTCTTTTCATGGAGTCTTTGAATTTGTCCAGATGCAGGCTGTCTGTGGCCATTAGGTTTTTGCGTTTGGTCAGAATATATAAGGCCAGCACCGTGCCCAGTGAATAAGCGATGAGGGTTGCCAGGGCTGCGCCCGTTACGCCCATTTCGGGGAAACCGTATAAGCCGAAGATCAATAGCGGGTCGAGGACGAAGTTAATGGCGGCGATTGTGCACATAACGATTGCGGGCATTGTGGTATCGCCATTTGCGCGCATAGCGGAGTTCGCATTGACGGGTAAAGCGAGGATCAATGAAGCCGCCAGCCATAGAGGCATGTAGTCTGCGATCACTGGGAATGTCGCATCATCAGCGCCCATTAAATAGAAAAGCGGTTTTAAGAATGTGTAGGTGAGCAGGGCGATTGTGCCCGCAGCGAAAAATGCCATCATCAGACCGTGCAGCACAACGCGGCGCATATCCTCGTTCTTTTTCTCACCGATCAAGCGGGCTGTGACCGAAGACAGCGCAATATTTACGCCGAAAATCATGTGGCTGATCAGCATTGTAACGGGGAATGTGAAGCTGATTCCGGCCAGAATGTCCGTGTCACCGAGCAATGCGATAAAGTATGTATCGGCGAGTTGTACCGAAATCACGGCTAAAAGCCCCCAAATCATCGGCATAGTCATTCGGATAAGGTGGTTTTTAATAGGGCCGTTGGTCAGATCGCCTTTTTGACGATAGCTATAGGGTATACGGTCATTGTCTTTTTGCATGGAGCTATGCTTATCGTCCTCTTATCGGCGGTGCAAGCCTAAATCCGTATTGAGTGAATTTATGCTAATATAGCTGGTTGGAGTAGGCTTGTTTGAAGGACAACCTTTATGGGGAATTTATTTGCCAAACCGTTTGCGTTGGGTATAGGACCGCAAAATTGCGGCACTGAAATGCTGCAGGCCTTTTTTAAAGGGCATGAGGCTGTTGCTTTGCCGAATGTGCAGGAAATTTTCTATTTCGACAGACACGTACAGCGCGGACCTTTGTTTTACAAAGGTCACTTTGACAATGTAATGGCAGCGGAATTGGTGATGGAGCTGACGACGACGGCTTTTGATCATCCGCAAGCACCGGAAAGGGCAGCGGAGCTGCTTGGCAAGGATACCAAGATATTTTGCCTGCTTCGTGACCCTGTCGAGCGATCTTTTGCGGTTTATCAGCAATATTTGAATTACGGCATTGTGAAGGGAAGTATAGAGGAGGCATGTGAACAAGCTCCGCAGATACTCTATGCCAGTCATTATGCCGATCACATCCAGAATTGGATGGAGCATTTCGACGCTATTCATTTTGTCAGTTACGAACAGTTGCAGGATGCTTATGTGCAAAGCCTGCAAGCGTTATGCGCGTTTTTAGATATTTCCTATCAGGCTCCGAAGCAGAATTTTGACTGGCAGGACATATTGCCAAAAATATGGTTTTCTCAGGCTCCTAAAAAGTTAAAAAGCGTTAATGGCGCGGATGCGCGGAAGCAGAAACTATGGCTTAAGAAAGAATTGGATGTCGAGAGAAATCGTCTTAAAGAGCTGATATCAATGGATTTATTCTAGTGGTTAACGAACTCCATTAAATTTACATAAAAAATTAACTAAATAAGATTAATATTAAAGGGTTGCTTTAGACATCTAATGCCCAGACTTAAGAAGGGCGGTATAAAGCGCAAATTTGGGGCAATAATAAAAAAACAGGGTGTGGGGATATGGCCACTAACGGTCTAGATTTCATTAGTTTTGTAGGAACTCTTCAAACGGTCACAATTACACTTGTGAACCCGTATAGTTCTAAATCCTATGACATAGATGACGAGTTTAATGTGAACTCCAGCTCGTATGACGGGCTCGGCGGGTTTGATTTTCTAACATTTACGGATTTCGGTGATTATCTTTCGCTTACAGATAATACGGGCACGATCGTTGTACAGAATATCGAGAGTTTTATTGCCGGTGATGGCGGAGATGTTATCAATCTGGCCGATGCAACGGCTACATATGGTGATGTGCAGATTGTCGGTGGTGACGGGGATGATATTCTTTGGGCCAATATCGGCAATGACAGTATTCAGGGCGGCTTAGGTAACGACATTATTGATGGCGGGCCGGGCGATGATAATTTACAGGGTCAGGCCGGTAACGACCAGATTTTCGGTGGTTTGGGTGATGATCGTCTTGTTGGCGGTGATGGTGACGATATCTTGTATGGTGGTACTGATCTGGGCTTGATGAATCTGGATAAGGATTTTATCGACAACATTACGTTCCCGGATTTGATCGAAGGTACAGACATACAGAACCTTATTCCACCGGGCAGTCCGGCTCTGGGTATTAACAGCGATAATCTGACGGTTGATTATGGCGCTACGGCTACAGTGACTTTCCGCGAAGGCTTTGCGGGTTATAACAACACGCTTGGTATTTACAGCATCGGCGAGGACGGCACGATTTCCATGGCATCTGTGCTTTGGGAGAATGTTAAAGACGCGGGCATTAATTCAGAGCACAGTATTGATCTGCCTGTCGGTGAAGATGGCGGTCAGTTCGGTTTCTTTATTATTGCTGATGGCGATCGCGTCAATAATGGTTATGACGGGTTGGATATCACTGGCGACGGTGTTGTCAGCTTTGTTTACGACCATGGTGGCGCGGGCGAGCGCGCGGCGACGATATTTGACGATGGCGGTATGGTTTCCATTGTTTACAATGACGGTGTGACCGAGATGGTGCTTGATGGTTACCATTATCATACGACACCGCGTGGCGACACGCCCGACATTAACTGGGATGGTGAAACACATGCAGTTTCCGGTTTGCTGGATATGGCTAATCAGGATGTGTTGCGTATCGGTTTTGAAGATTTGCCGAATTTGGGCGATGCGGATTACGAAGATGTTCTCTTCGATCTGGATATTGACCAAATTCACGTTGATGCGAGTGAACAGGGTGCGGATACTTTGATCGGCGGTGCAGGTAACGATATTCTATACGGCGAAGGCGGCGATGACATTCTGGTTATTGGTGATGGTTTTGACCAAGCTTTCGGCGGTACAGGCAGCGATACGTTCCTTGTGAATGTGGTTGATGCACTGGCTGATAAGATTCATGATTTCGAGACAGGCCTTGGTGGTGATGTTTTGAACATTACGGATATTCTATCCGGCTTTAATCCTGTTGATGATGCGCTGAGTGACTTTGTTCAGCTCGTTGATAACGTCGATGGCGATACGGAAGTTCATGTCGATAGTGACGGTGTGGGCGGTGATTTCGTAGCCGTAGCCATTCTTTTGGGCGGTACGGACGATACATTGGCGGATATGATCAGCAACGGCAATATTGTCGGCGATCAAAGCATTGTCGTTTAATCCATAAATCAGTACTGTGTGCGTCATGACAGATGACGTGCGCCCAATTTTAGATACTCTTTTCTATCCTTTTGATATTGATGCGATACAGCGCCCGATTACGGGGCAAAGTGTCGTGTTCTTGAATGCCCATATGCATGAAGGCTTTGCTCGTTTTGAGGGTGAAAAACACGTACAGCAGGTTTTTAAGCCGGAGGTGGTGCGATTAGAGCAGCAGGGGCTAAAAGTCACGCCGAATATTGATGATATCACGGGGGATCAGGATATTGTCCTGGTGCTGTTGCCAAAAAACCAGATTGAAGGGCAGGGCTTGATCGCGCAGGCTCTGCAATCGCTTAAAAGCGGCGGTGTTCTGGCTGTGGCGGCGGGCAATAAAGCGGGCGGATCACGTATTGCCAAGCAGTTCAAAGCCTTTGGTATAGAAGATTTTCAGCAAGAAACACGTAATCGTGCCCGTGTGGTTTGGGCGACGATAGACGGATATGATGAACAACACGTACAGCAGGTTATTTTGGCTGCATCCGTGCGGCGGGTTTGTGATGATAAATATCAAAGTCAGGCGGGGATTTACGGTTGGGACAAGATTGATAAAGGCTCGGCGTTATTGGTAGAGAATTTACCGGAACAAGGTTTTAAGAACGGTGCTGATTTCGGGTGCGGTTATGGGTATTTGAGTTTAGCGGCGCAGCCTCAATTTGGTTGTAAAAGCTGGGTTTGTATTGATGCGGATTGGCGGGCGGTTGAGGCTTGTAAAGCGAATATGGATGCGTACGGTTTTGAAGCAGACTATCTTTGGGCTGATTTAACGGCAGATTGTATACCGGCGGCCAGTTTGGATGTAATTGTGATGAATCCTCCGTTTCATGAGGGGCAAAAAGGCAAGCCGGAGATCGGCAATGCCTTCATTGCAGAAGCATCCAAGGCACTGAAAAAAAAAGGTGAATTATGGATGGTAGCGAATAATCACTTGCCGTATGAACGCGCACTTAATGACAGTTTTTTTACGGTCGAAAAGATTGCTGAACGGCAAGGATTCAAGGTCTATAAAGCTGTGAAATAGGGTGTATGTGTTCTAGATGTTGAAGGTGTAGCCTTCGCCTTCCAGATTACGCACCTGTTTGATGATCCGTTGGATTTTCTTTTCATCGTGTAGGGCTTGTTTGTTTAAGCCCGTTTCACGACCGACCATGTAATAGATCGATTCCAGAGATACTTCCTGCCCCTTACCATGTGTTTTTACGTGATACGCCATGGCGGAATCCATTGTGATAATGGCTTTATCCGGCTGGTTACGCTTACGCATATGCTCATCGGTAATTTGTACGATGGTCATCAGGTTGTTGTTGGAAATCGTTACGCCGTGGTGCTTTTCGTGGCTCGGGCGCAAGGCTTTCAGAATTGAATAGGTTTCAACTGTGTTCGGAATGCTTAAGAACACTTTTTGGAAACGACGATCCATCGCGGGATCTTCGGCAACATACATGCGGAATTCATCCAATGTTGTCGCACCGATAACCATCAAGTCACCCGCGGTTAGATAGGGTTTCATCACGTCAGACAGACCCGCATAGGATGAACCCACACATGTTGGCATGATTTGGTGAATTTCGTCCAGAAACATAATGATTCTGGGGTTTTCAGGGTTGTGGTAACGTTCCGCAATACCCTTACAAATCGGAATAAAACGTTCCTGGAATTCAGCAGGGCCGGATGTACCCGCAGCCATACGGGCCATATCGAGTTCGATCAAACGTGCATCAATCAGATAGTCAGGAACATCGTCAGCGGCAATGCGCTGGGCCAATGCGACCACCATAGCGGTTTTACCCACACCGGCGGGAGCGAGCAGCACGGCGTTTTTACGACCTTTTTGCAGGAGGATCAGGATGGTTTCATCCACTTCCTTGTCACGACCGGTAATCGGCCCGTAACGCCCCATTTTAGCGAGTGCTGTAAAATCCGTACAATAAGAGCTGAAAAGGTTCTCTAGCTCTTCGTTTGTAACTGTATATGACCATTGCGTAGACATGATATTCTATCCGTATTTAAAACTGTCACCTTGAGTAATTAATTGCCTGCGAATGCAAGCCATCAGATGAGTATTACCTTACCTCAATATCCAGTCTAGCAATAGAGTCTTAAAAAGATGTTTGTTGGTTACGTAAATAGAATATCGGAATCCGTATAGCCTTGTGCGTAGAGCGCGGCGGTTAAATCCCCATGAACGATAAGGTTTTCAAGCTCTTCGGCGACATTCGGTTTGGCTTTATAGCCGATACCCAGCCCAGCCATTTTTAGCATCGGCAAGTCATTCGCGCCGTCGCCAATAGCCATACAATGCTCGGGTTTCAGGTCATACATGCCTGCATATTGCTTTAAAAATTCGACTTTCGAGTTTTTATCGAGAATGGGGTGTTTCACGCGGCCGCGTAGAGAACCGTCTTCGTTGATTTCCAATACGTTGCCGTGGTGGTTCATGAATTCAAGTTGTCTCGCGACAACGCTTGTAAATGCGGTGAATCCGCCGGAAACCAATACGCAATGCGTACCGTATTCTTTCATGGTTTTGACCATGGTTGCCGCGCCTTGGTTATATTTCATGGAATCGACGGTTTTTTGTAGCGCGCTTCCCGGTAAGTCTCTTAAAAGGCCGACACGCTCTTCGATTGCGGCGTGAAAATCCAGCTCTCCGTTCATGGCGCGGGCCGTAATTTCTGAAATTTGATCTTTAATGCCCGCATGTTCGGCCAGATCATCGAGAGTTTCGCCGACTACGATGGTCGAATCCATATCTGCAATCAGGATTTTCTTGCGGCGTTTTTCGATCGGGGTGATGAAAACGTCAATTTTTGGCTCTTTTAGGATTTCACGCAGCTGTTGCATTGTTTCAAGGCTGCATTTTTTATCGATGCCGATCTCTGCGACCCGTTTTGGGTGAACCCATACAGGCGCGCAAGTCGGCATGACGTTCTGTTCCTGCAGTGTTTGGATGACCTCTTTGAGGTGATGGTCTGCAAGAGGGAGTTCAAGATTTGATGCTACAAGAGTTAGAACGAGGCTCATATTTCAAAGTTTATACGGGTTAAACACATAAAACGCTGGACAGGCGATACAGAATTTTTTATCGCTAGAGCAGCTGGAAGCTAGCGTATAAAGAAAGGTACTCAAGTACAATGGAAAAGCCATCCGTCAAACCCAGAAATCCTAATTTTTCATCCGGTCCGTGTTCGAAGCGTCCGGGATGGAGCTTTGAAAACCTTGGACATGCGATGTTGGGGCGTTCTCACCGTGCGGGTGGTCCAAAAGGGCAGCTCAAAGATGTGATCGAAAAGCATAGAGCGATTTTGGGTATTCCCGCCGATTACAGAATCGGAATTGTTCCAGCATCCGATACAGGTGCGTTTGAAATGGCGATGTGGTCGATGCTTGGTGCGCGCGGTCTTGATGTTTTTGCGTGGGAGAATTTCTCCAATGACTGGCTGGTTGATGCGAAATCCCAGCTCAAGATCGAGAATACGAATTACTACGAAGCCGAATACGGCAAACTTCCCGATATGTCACAAGC
>CAYGQG010000015.1:8917-22299 GCA_964351955.1 uncultured Micavibrio sp.
TGTTATTTTCCCATGGAACGGTACGACAAGCGGTGTACGTGTTCCGAATGGTGACTGGATTGCGGCTGATCGCGAAGGTTTGACATTCTGTGATGCGACATCGGCTGTGTTTGCTTATGACATGCCATGGGACAAGCTGGATGTGACGACATGGAGCTGGCAGAAGGTTCTGGGCAGTGAGGCTGCGCACGGTATGTTGGTTCTTAGCCCGCGTGCTGTCGAGCGTTTGGAGAGTTATACGCCTGATCGTCCGTTGCCGAAAATTTTCCGCATGACGAAAAAAGGCAAACTGAACGAAGGTATTTTCGAAGGCTCAACCATCAATACACCGTCGATGCTGGCGGTTGCGGATGTTTTGGATGCGCTTGGCTGGATCGAGAATATCGGTGGATTGCGGACAACGATTGCCCGTTCGGAAGAGAATTTTAAAGCGATTGAAAACTGGGTTGCGAAAACGCCATGGATTGATTTTCTGGCCGAAGACCCGGCGACCCGTTCGACAACATCTGTGTGCCTGAAAATCACCGATGAGTGGTTTGCGGGTATGCCCGAAGATGCCAAAATGCCGTTCATCAAAACCGTGACCAAGTTGCTGGATGATGAAGGTGTTGCGTATGATATTGCCTGTTACCGGACCGCGCCTGCGGGACTTCGTATCTGGTGCGGAGCAACTGTTTCCGGTGATGATGTCGAAGCGCTGATGCCGTGGGTAGAGTGGGCTTACAACGCCTGCAAATCTCAGGAACAAGCCAAGGCTGCATGAGTTTTCCCCTTTTTTAAGAACAAAAAAAGAACAAATACTCTTTCTACTCTACGAAATGTGGTAAACTCTGTTTGATTCTAAGATCTTAATGGAGTTTTAAATGAAGGAAGAAGTTAGAAGAGCTATCGCTTATAAAGCAGCTTTAAAATGCCTAAATAAAAAATCTGGCTCAATTTATGCGTACCATGAAGGGCGCCACACCCCCAATATCAGAAAATTATGACTATGGATCATCCGCCCATCTTTCTGGAAGTGGCAATCAGATTTATCACCATGGTGTAGGCGCAGAGATAAGCTTAGATATTAATGGTACAAGTTTTTCTGGTTATGATTACGACTCAGGCAGCCATTTTCAGGGCAGCGTAAATGGCAATTCGGTGCAGTTGTATGATTATGAGACTGGCCAATATTATAACTATCAAGTCTAACGAATCTGAATCGTAGACTTTTTACTTTACATGCGCTGCGTAGCTGCTACTCCTATACGCCTGTTTGCCTAAACAAGACAAAATTAGGAGTTACATAATGGCACCCAAAGTACTTATCAGCGACAAGCTGGATCCACTGGCTGTGGAAATTTTCGAAAAAAACGGCGTAGACGTTGATTTCAAACCCGGCCTTTCCCCCGAAGAAATTTTAGAAATTATTGGCGAATATGACGGCTTGGCCGTTCGTTCGGCGACGACTGCTACGCCCGAGCTTATTAAAGCCGGTAAGAAGCTGAAAGTTATCGGCCGTGCCGGTATCGGTGTCGATAATATCGACATTCCGACAGCGACCGAACAAGGCGTTGTTGTGATGAACACGCCGTTTGGTAATTCCATCACGACAGCCGAACACGCGATTGCGATGATGTTCGCGTTGGCGCGTCAAATTCCGCAAGCTAATGAGTCTACTCATGCAGGCAAGTGGGAGAAGAAAAAGTTCATGGGTACAGAGCTGTATAACAAGGTTCTGGGTGTTATCGGTTGCGGTAACATCGGCGGTATCGCCGCGACACGCGGTGTCGGCCTGAAGATGCAGGTTATTGCATTTGACCCGTTCCTGACCGAGGAGCGTGCGGCTGATCTTGGCGTTCAAAAGGTCGAGTTGGATGAATTGTTCGAACGTTCAGACTTCATCACGATGCATGTTCCCAAAAACGATAAGACGGCGAATCTGATCAACAAAGATACGATTGCCAAAATGAAAGACGGCGTTCGCATTATCAATTGCGCACGCGGCGGTATTATCAACGAGGCAGACCTTAAAGTCGCTTTGGATTCGGGTAAGGTCGCAGGTGCGGCGCTGGATGTGTTCGAAGTTGAGCCGGCCAAAGAAAACGCGTTGTTCGGTCATCCGAATGTTGTGTGTACGCCTCACCTTGGTGCGGCAACAACAGAGGCACAGGTCAATGTGGCCTTGCAGGTTGCCGAGCAGATGTCGGATTATCTGATGAATGGCTCGGTGATGAATGCGTTGAATATGGCCTCCATTTCCGCAGAAGATGCGCCGAAGCTCAAGCCGTATCTAAAACTGGCTGAACAGCTCGGTAGCTTTGCCGGACAAATTACCGAAAGCCCGATCAAGAAAATCGAGATCGAGTATGAAGGTACGATTACCGACATCAATACCGATCCGATTACGTCGACATTGCTGGCAACATTACTGGGTTCACAGATCGAGTCAGTGAACATGGTTAATGCGACGCAGATTGCGCAGGCCCGCGGTATCGAGTTGAAGCAAAGTTATAACGACGAGAGCAAAAACTGGCGTTCAATGATCAATGTGATCGTGACGACAGATCAGCGCGAGCGTAATGTGACAGGTACATTGTTTACAGGTAAAGAGCCACGCATCGTGAATATCGAAGGTGTGCCGATCGAAGTCGCCTTGCAGCCGAATATGGTGTTCATCCGCAATGATGACCAGCCGGGTATGATTGGTGATCTGGGTACGCTTTTAGGAAAAGAAGGTCTGAATATCGCCGATTTCCGTCTTGGCCGTAAGGATGAAACATCAGGCGCGATTTGTCTGGTGGCGCTGGATGCGCCAATTAATGATGATGTGTTTGGAAAAATTCAAGCACAGCAAAGTATTACGAGTGCGATGCGCCTGAAGTTCTAAGCGTAAATTTATTCAAAACAAAACCCGCCAGAAAATTTGGCGGGTTTTTTTGTGCTCTGTCTACAATGTTAGGTCTTTTTCTTGGCGAAATATCTTTTACAGGCGCTTTGTAGCTCTTCCTGCATTTGTTTGCCAATCGGGCCGCCGTCGCCGGTGATCTTTTTGGCGATGATCAATTGCAAAGATTGTCTGTGTGCGTCGACAATTGCGATGACATCGTTATCAACTATTTTAACGGCCTCGAGAAAATTCAGCATGATGTTGGCTAAATTACTGACCAGTGTGTATCGAAATGTTGAAGCATTGGCTTTGAGCTGCATTACAGGCGTTGTCATCGTCAGGATTGTTGCGCTGTTTTGTGGGTTTTCTTTCGCGTCTTTGAGTGCTTCGGCGAGTTCGTCGAGAAATTGTTTTGCTATCGGGCCGAAATCGACTTGGTTTTCGTCCATGACTTTTTGTGAACGCACAACAGCGTTATCGTCTAGTGGCCCTGTCCCTATCCGTGCCTGTAGCATTTTGTCGGCCTGATATATTTTAAACTTAGTGTCTGATTCTGACATATCCGTCTGCATCTGTCCCTGTAGTCCCTATATATTCGCTCTATATTAATATTATGACATATAATCTTAATAAGAGTTAAATATTAGGCTTTTTAAACATGAATATCACTGTTTCTTCTAAAGGGCCCTTTATAGCCTTCTATTTTGCGTCTTCTTCGGTCCGGTCCGAAATAATACCTGGTTTCGATGAAATCTCTTGGTTTGTTAATTACATAGGCGATTCTACGGGCTAAATCATTGGCTGAAAAGGGTTTAACCAAGAATTCGGTAACGCCGGAATCCCGCGCTTCTGCCACTCTGGGCAGCGCGCTAAAGCCTGTCATCATAACAATCGGGGTTGTTCGGTTTGGTGATTTTTTGTCCAGGCGGATTTTCTTAACCAGTTCAATTCCGCTTGATGGTTTCATGTGCCAGTCAGTGATTACAATATCCGGATTTTCACGACAGAAGGTCTCAAATCCCTCATCCCCTTCGGCAGCGGTGTAAATTGTGCCGACTCCTAAAGCATCCAAGACCGAAGATACAAGTTTCAACATCGGAAGAGTGTCTTCTACGATAAGAACGGATAATTTTTCGAACTGAAACGCCATTTATAAAACTACTAAGGGCAATTAATTAAGGGTTACCGGGGTGCCAAAACTCGGGCATTCTCTTACTATGTGCGCATTTGGGCCTAAAAAACAACTGTTCTTTTGGTTATGGATATCAGGGGGTTGAGGAAAATAGGGTTTAGACAATTAAGGGCGTTGATTTCATTCGCCCATAAAGAAACCCCGGCACCCAACTGTTATAGTAAACTACAACGTAACGTCGAGCACCGGGGCTTTTGGGAAGCATAGTCCTGTCGTAAATATTACAGAGTGTAGAACACGGTGTAATAAAACGCAGGTGTCGCTCAGATCGGTCTCGTGGTTTAGCAGAAAGCATTAGCTTTACGTTTTCTGTTCACGTCCGTGGATGAACCCCCATCCACTTAATATTTATCGTGGTGATCAACCCACTCGTTGGTACGTATGCATCGTTGCCAACATTTCAGAGATAAATCCAAACGCTTACACTACATTTTTTCACCTATGGTCCGCCCTTTAAGTGCTTTTATGTGCACAACCACAAGTCTGGCGATCCGTAGGGGTGTAAACTTTTTAATCCCCTTGAGCTGAGAAGGTATAGACTTCCGTAGAAGAGAAGGGACCTTCAAAACCCTAGGCACTGACTAAGTGTCTGATCTACAAGGGCGTTTGCCCTCAGAAGATGATTACAATGTAACCTGATTCTCGAAACTGTCGAGTCTTTTTTGAACGTTTTTGTAATTTTTTTTCACTGGGGGTGGGGTTGTTGAAACATTGTTACCCTAATTAGAATCTTTGAATCTCTTTTCAAAAAGTGAAATATACACAATTTTATGCACAGCTTTTGCACTGTTAAAAAAAGTGCATTTTTTTTGTTCGGAAGGGGTGATTTCGAGTCTTTAAGCTGGAAATTTCACGCTATTTTAACGAATCGAGCGTAAATTCTTAGAGGGTTTGGTAACGATTCTTTCGATTCGTGTCCAACGATTCTTATTAATTAAACCGCTGAAAATCTCTATTTTTTGGCAAATGGGCAAAGCAAGAGGTATAGAGGGCAATACCAAGAGCAATCATTCGTAATCACACTTATAAGTAACGGGAAGTTTTTTTCGCAATTCTTTTTAACATAATTGTTGACAAAAAGTTAACAATTGGTTAAAAATTGTTCCATTCTGAACTGAAACCGTTACTGTTTGTTTGCGATTGAGCACTAATTCATCGTGAGCAAGACACACAGACATATAAAGTCTGTCATTGAGGAGAGTAAAATGGCTAAAGAAAACGCCGATAATATTGACGCAGCTAGCACTGACACCGCATCAGGTGAAGAGATTCAAGTACAACTAATTGACGGCGTGTGCGTCGTAACGACAAATGACATCAGCTCTACGCTGTCCAGTCCGATCGTTATCGAGAAGCCAGCCGCAGGGCAGACAACTGAGATAGACGTTGTCGGCGGTCAGAAATATCTTTTTGATTTTAGTGAAAACAATGTTGAAAGTTTTGTTCAGGAAGGCGACGACCTGACATTAAGCTTCGCAGACGGTAGCAGCATTCTCCTCGCTGGTTTCGGTACCGCAGCTGCAAGCGCTATTCCTACTTCATTGGCATTCACAGGCGATATGACAGCAGAAGAGCTAAGACAGCTTATTCGCGTTGTTAGCAACGAGCCACAGAGCGAAGAATTGGACGCGGTTGAAGACGAACCTCAAAGTGAAGTACGCGGCGAAGAGCAAGCCGATGCGGGCGACACAACGGGTGGTGAAGATGATTCCGGTGCGCAACAGGTTGCAGCCGTTGAGCCGGCAGCCGGTGAAGAAATTAACCCCGAAGAGCTGGCGCAGATCGAACCTGCTGCCGGTGAAGGTAACACAGGCGGCGGCGCGGCCGATGCCGGTGGTGCGGGTTTCCAGAGTAGCTTTACGCCGCAAGGTGTTCTTGGTCTTGAAGATGTTGGTCCAATCGGCCCGACAGCTTTGCAATATCGTATTCCTGAATTCAAAGAAGACATCTTTGTTGAAGAGCAGGAAGTTGATGATATTCCACAAATTCTCAGCCCTGATGCTTTGGATCTGGACGAGACGAATCTCGGTCCTCTTTCTCAGACAGGTAATGTGAATGTTGATTTCGGTAATGACGGTCCGGGTACGATTACTCCTGACGGTTCATTCTCTTCCGGCGGTTCACAAACCGGCGGTACGTTGTCATCCAACGGCAACCTTATTGATGTTACGCCTACTGCTGACGGTTATGTCGGTACGATCAATGGCGGTGCGGATACAGTTTTTGAAATTACAATCAATCCGAATACGGGTGAATTTGAATTCACACAATTCCTTGCGATTGACCATGACGACGGTACTAACCCCGATGACGTGATCACATTGAATTTCGGTGTTGTGGCAACGGATGCTGACGGTGATGCTGCGAATGCAGAGATCGTTGTTAATATTGCGGATGATGCGCCAGCAACAGCGGCTCCTGATTCGAATACTATTAACGAGACAGCCCTAAGCGGTGGTCCGATCGTTGTTAATGACGCTTTGGTTGTTGATTTCGGTAATGACGGTCCGGGTGCGGTTGCTCAAAACGGCGTTACGAATGTAACGGGCGTTACGAATCTGACATCTAGCGGTGTTGCTATTACCATTACGCCAACAGCGACCGGTTATGTCGGTACATTGGCAGGTGGCGGTACAGCATTTGAGCTGACTATTGATCCTGCAACAGGCTCTTATGTGTACACACAATATGTCGCGATTGATCACGATGTTGTTACAGACACAATCTCACTCGACTTTGGTGTGAATGTTACTGACTTCGACACAGACAGCACAGCGACGACGATCACTATTAATATTATCGATTCTGTTCCTGAAATTAAAAATGACAAACCGACTGTCGGTAATGGTCTTGAGAATGTTGACGAGACAAATCTGCCTGCCGGTTCAACGGCTTCAGGTTCTTTGAACGTAGATTTCGGTGCGGATGTACCGGGTCAAATCGTTCCTGATGGTAATACAGATGTTACCGGTTCACTTGCCGGTGGCGCGCTTACTTCTAATGGTAATGCGATTACGATTACACAGACGGCTGACGGTTATGTCGGTACGATCAATGGCGGTGCGGACACAGTCTTCACTTTCACAATCGATCCTACAAACGGCGATTACACATTCACGCAAAACCTTGCGATTGACCATGATGACGGCACAAATGCGAATGACATCATTACGATCGAATTCGGTGTTGTCGTTGAAGATGCGGATGGTGACAGCGATAGCGGCAGCGTTATCATTAATATTGCTGATGACGGTCCAAGCGTTGTTGATCCGGCTGCGGAAAACATCAACGAGAAAGATATTGCGACAGCACCTGTTACTGTAAACGGTACGGTTGCTCCTGACTTTGGTAGCGACGGCGCAGGCGATGTACAGCCTGATGGTGTAAACAGCTTTAGCGGTGTTACGAATCTGACATCTAATGGTGATGCGATTACTGTGACACAAACGGCTGACGGTTATGTCGGTACATTGCCGGGCGGCGCAACAGCATTTGTGCTGACTGTTAACCCAGCGACAGGTGAATATTCATTCACACAAAATGTTGCGCTTGATCATGATGCCGGTAGCAACACAATTACGTTGAACTTCGGCGTTGTTGCGACGGACTTTGATACAGATACAGCGTCTACGACGATCTCTATCAATATCAAGGACAGTGTTCCTGAGATTAATGACAAGCCTAAGCTTGGCGATGGTCTTGAAGTTGTTGATGAGACTGATTTGCCGGGCGTTACAACAAGCGGTCAGTTGACTGTAGACTTTGGTTCAGACCTTCCCGGTGCTGTTACAGCCAATGATACATTCACATCCGGCGGCTCACAGCTTGGCGGTAACCTGACATCTAATGGTGTGCCTGTTGATGTGAATCTTGTTGGTGACACATATGTAGGTACGGCGGGTACAGACACGATCTTTACCTTGCAGGTTAATGCAGACGGTTCTTACACATTTGAATTGTTGGGCACTTTGGATCACGCTGATCCGAATGACCCGAATGATATTATCGACCTGAACTTCGGCGTTGTTGCGACGGACGGTGACGGCGATGAAGCTGCGACGACGATTATCATCAAAGTTAAGGACGATGTTCCTGTTATCGGCGATGCCGCCGGTGATGTTGATGAAAGTAATCTGGATGGCGGTCCTTTGAGCACATCCGATACGATCTTCACAAGCTTTGGTACAGAAGTCGGTTCTATTGCGCCAAACGGTACTGTTTCTTCAGAAGCCGGTGGTGTGCCGATTGCGCTGACTTCTAACGGTAATGCAATTACAATTACACAGACGGCTGACGGTTATGTCGGTACGGTTAATGGCGGTGCAGACACGATCTTCACTATTACTGTTGATTCCCAAACAGGCCAGTACACATACACACAATTTGACACTCTGGATCATCCTGATGGTACAGACTCGAACGATACGATCGAGCTGTCATTCGGTGTAGCGGTTACCAGCACGGACGGTGACAGCGATTCAGGTACGATCACGATTTCTGTCGGTGATGATGGTCCGATTGCTAATGACGATGTTAGCGGCGCTGAAGAAGGTCAGGTTATTACAGGCAACCTCGTTGTAAATGATGATCTGAGCCAAGACGTTGAAAACACAGTGACCAATGTAAACCATAACGGTACGGATTATCCGATTGCGCCGGGTGGTTCAGTCGATATTACGACTGCGCTGGGTTCTATCACGATCAATAGCGATGGTACTTACACATATATTGCAACTGACATCGGCGATCCTGACGGTACGGATGTGTTCACATACACATTGACTGACGGTGATACTGATAACGATACGGCAACACTGTCTATCCGTGTAACACCGGATGGTGAACCAGTTGCTGTGACGGAAGTGATGACAGTTGATGAAACCAACCTGCAACCAGGACCATTGGTTATCAATGAAAGCATTGCTTTGGACTTCGGTCTGGACGGTGCGGGTACGTTCGATCCTAATGGTGATTTCCAGTTCGGCGGTTCTGCGTTGAACGGTAATCTGACTTCCGGTGGTGTTCCTGTTCTGGTAACAGAAACAGCGAATGGCTATGTCGGTACAATTCAAGGTACAACGGATGTTGTGTTCGAATTGATCGTTCAAGATAACGGCGACTATTCATTCCAATTGTTCAACACGCTGGATCATGATGATGCGACCGATCCGAACGACACAATCGTTCTGGATTTCGGTGTAACACTGACAGATTCTGATGGTGATACGGCCGACGGTACGATCACGATTAATGTTCTTGATGATGCGCCTGTTGCGTTTGATGACAGCAATACAGTTCTTGAAAACCAGCTGACAGCTAGCGGTAACGTTACGAATAACGACATTGACGGTGAAGATTCACCATCAGTCGTGACAAGCATCGCCTTTAACGGTGCGGATGTTCCTGTTGTTGCCGGTGTGGCCACGATCATTAACGGTCAATATGGTCAGCTTAGTATCAATAGCGATGGTACATATACATATACGTCTAACGGTACGAACACGACAGCAGTACAGGATGTGTTTACATACGCTCTGACTGATTTCGACGGTGATACCGATACTGCCGAGTTGACGATCAATATTACAGACATCGATGTTAAGCCGGAACTTAGCGGTTCTGCCGTGACGGTTGATGAAACCGATCTTAACCCGACTGATGATGCATCCAACTCTGTTACTGCCAATTTCGGTGTTGACGGTCCGGGTACATACGCACTTGTGGGTCTGGATAGCTTTAACGGTGCCGAGAACAACCAGCTGACTTCTAATGGTCTGCCGGTTAATGTCGGTAACGAAGGCGGCGATCTTGTTGGTCGCGCCAATGGTGAAGAAATCTTCCGTCTAACCTTGAACGAGAATACAGGCGAGTACACATTTACACTCGTTGGTACGCTGGATCATGGTGATGAAACTGACCATGACGATATTATTCAGTTGTTGTTCGATGTTTCTGCAACAGATAGCGACGGTGATACCGATACAGGTACGATCACGGTTAACGTGAAAGATGACGGTCCTTACATTAATACAAAAGCTGCGGCGATTGATGAAGACGGTCTGGCGACTAACGCTTCAATCAGCTACACACGCACTCTGAACCATGATTATGGCGAAGACGGTCAAGGTGAAATCAACCCTGACGGTACGTTTATGGCTTTGTTCCAAATGGGCGGTAATGCACAGACACTGACTTCTGATGGTGAAGAAGTTTTCGTTACACAGACAGCTGATGGCTATATCGGTCAGACAGCGGGTGGTGATGTAATCTTCACAGTAAGCGTTCAGAATAACGGTCAATACACTTACACCCAGTTTGCGGGTCTTGATCACCCTGATCCTACGGATCCGGATGATGTGATCTGGTTGAAATTCGGTGTCGAGATTGTGGATTTCGATGGTGATACCGACCAAGCCTTCATTCAGGTTGATGTACATGATGCAATGCCGACAGCGCCTAATAACTCTGTATTCCCTGTAGCGGAACACAGTCTGGATAATGGTCCTGTTGTTGTTACGAAGAACTTCAACGGCGGCGACTTCGGTGGCGACGGTGAAGGCCAGTACGAGTTTAACGGTACGTTTATGTTGCTTGGCAATTCCAGCACACAAACAGGTGAGCTGACATCCGGCGGCGAGAAAATCGACGTAACATTCAACGGTAACGTTGCGACGGGTGAGCTGGCTGACGGTACTGTTGTATTTACAATGGAAATCGATCCTGCGACCGGTCAGCACACATTCACATTGTTCGAGCCTGTTGATCACGGCAAACCTGACGCTTCGGGCGCACAGGACGTTGCCTGGATCAAGTTCGGTGTTGATATTGTAGATGCCGATGGAGACAGCAAGCCTGCGACTATTCAGGTTGATATCCGTGATGATGCACCGAGTGCAAATGACGATTGTAACGAGTTCTCTGTCGAGGCGACAAACCAAGACTTTAACATCGTGATGGCGTTGGATGTTTCCGGTTCTATGAGTGGTGACAAGCTGGCCTTGTTGAAATCATCAGTTGCGAATTTGCTGACTGACTTTGGCGGATACAATGGCGGCGAGATCAAAGTTCACCTCGTACCATTTGCTACAGATGCAGGTGCGGGCGCGACATTCACTGTTACAGACCAAGCCGGTTTTGATGCTGCGATTGCTTATATCAATGGTTTGAGTGCCAACGGTACAACGAACTACGAAGCTCCGCTTCAGTCTGCGATTGACTGGTTGAACGGTGCGACGGCTGATGATCCGATTGCCGGTGGCGAGACATATACTTACTTTGTGAGTGATGGTGAGCCTAACCGCTATCTGGACACTAACGGCCAGATCGCTGCGGGTAATGCCAATGAAGTTATGGGCGAAGTTACAGGTAGTGACGGTTCAAACGAAGTTGCGATCCTGCAAGGTCTGAGCACGGAAGTTATCGGTGTGGGTATCGGTGTTAACGGTACGACGCTGGCGCGTCTCGGTCAGATCGACTCTGACGGTAATGCGCTGGATGTTCAGGACCCAACAGATCTGGATGCGATGTTGCAGGGTACGAACCCAGTGACAGGTCAGACAAGCGGTAACGTGATTACAGGCTTGAATGGTGGTGCCGGTGCTGCTGACAACCTCAGTCAAGACGTTGATAACACTGTGACGAAGATTGCGTTCAACGGTAATGTTGTTGATGTTGATCCTGTTAACGGTGCAACGATTGACGGTGCATACGGTAAACTGACGATCAATGCTGATGGCTCTTACACATACAAGATCACAGCACAGAACATCACAGCCAATATTCTCGAAGAGTTCACATATACTCTCGTTGATGGTGACGGCGATGTCTCAACTGCGGCACTGTTGCTGAAAGGCACCTATACGCATGATGATCAGCCTGATCTGGCGACTTCAAACGTGACTGTTGATGAAACAAACCTCAACCCAACTGATGATGCTTCTAATACGATCACTGCCGATTTCGGTGCTGACGGTCCGGGTGCATACACAGTTACAGGTGCGGGCACGTTCGGCTTCTCCGGTGCAACCAACAACCAGTTAACATCTAACGGTGTTGATGTTGATGTGACGGTAGAAGGTAATGACTATGTCGGTAAGGCCGGCGGTGATGAAATCTTCCGCTTGGCTCTGAACGAGACAACAGGCGAATACGAGTTCACATTATCCGGTGTTCTGGATCATGCGGACACGACAAACCCTGATGATATCATTGAGCTTACTTTCGGCGTAACAGCTACTGACGGTGACGGTGATACCGATACGGGCAGTATCGTAGTTAATGTTAAAGACGATGGTCCAAGCATTAATTCGAAAGCTTCCGCGATTGACGAAGATGGTCTGGCGACCAACGCTTCGATCAGCTACACACGTACTCTGACCCATGATTATGGCGAAGATGGCGCGGGTGAGATTCGTCCGACAGATACATTCATGGCGACATACTCCATGGGCGGTAACGCACAGACAATCACATCTGACGGCGTGACGGTTGATATCCAAGCGACTGCTAACGGTTACGTTGGTAAGGCAAATGGTCAGACAGTCTTCACATTGGAAGTTCAGGCAAATGGTCAATACACATACACGCAATATGCGGGTCTTGATCACCCTGATACAAACAATGATGACGATGTCATGTGGTTGAAATTCGGTGTTGAAATCGTTGATTTCGACGGTGATACAGCTCCGGCAACTATCACAGTGGACGTTCATGATGCTGCACCAACGGCTCCAAACAACTCCGTATTCCCTGTAGCGGAACACGGTCTTGAAAATGGTCCTGTTGTTGTGATGAAGAACTTCAACGGTGGCGACTTCGGTGGCGACGGTGAAGGTCAGTACGAATATAACGGTACATTCATGTTGCTTGGTAATTCCAGCACAGCGACTGATGAGCTTACATCCGGCGGCGAGAAAGTTGATGTAACATTCAACGGTAACGTTGCAACAGGGACAACAACCGGCGGAACAGTTGTGTTCACAATGGCTCTTGATCCTGCGACGGGTAAGCACACATTCACATTGTTCGAGCCTCTCGATCACGGTAAGCCTGATGCTTCAGGTTCTGCTGATGTGGTTTGGGCGAAGTTCGGTGTAGATATCGTGGATGCCGATGGTGACCGCGATAGCGCGATGATCCAGGTTGATATCCGTGATGCTGCGCCGGTTGCTCATGATGATTGTAACGAGTTCTCTGCTAAGGTTGTGAACCAAGATTTCAATATCGTGATCGCGCTGGATGTTTCCGGTTCTATGAGAGGCGACAAACTGGCCTTGTAGAAGTCCTCGCTTGCGAATTTGTTGAACGACTTTAACGCATACA
>CAYGQG010000016.1:0-18230 GCA_964351955.1 uncultured Micavibrio sp.
TGTGGAAGCTGATGCATAGTGATCGATTTACCATCCAAGCAATAATAAACGCCTGGCTCACGAGTTCTCTCTTTTTCAAAGATGGCTCTCATCGCTTCATTTTCAGAACCGAAAGTAATCTTAAGATTGCCATTCTCGTCAAAACTACACTTGCTACTCATTATCTAAACTCCGTTCAAATCGTTAATATTTTAACTATTTGCATGTGTTGTACTAAAAAAAAGCACAACTTGTCAAATTTAATAGCATCTTTTTCATAAAAAACTTCATTTCCTCTGTGAATTCAATTTGTAAGCTGCACATAGTTGTTTTTTTTGTAAAGCGCATTAAGGTAACTTCACAGTCAAATTAAAGGACATTTCAATGCTTGCGAAAGAACAGACAATGCCGTCACAAGACACCAGAATAGAAACAGATTCCATCGGCGAGGTCGCCGTCCCAGCAGATGCTTACTATGGCGCGCAAACACAGCGCAGCCTTGAGAACTTCGACATCGGCACAGAAAAAATGCCGGAACCGATCATTCGCGCCCTCGGCATTCAAAAGAAAGCCGCTGCCCTGACGAATCTGGCACAAGGCTCAATGGACGACAAAGTCGGAAAAACAATTATCCAAGCCGCTGATGAAGTAATCGACGGCACACTGGCGGACCAATTCCCCCTCTCTGTATGGCAAACAGGGTCAGGCACACAAAGCAACATGAACGCCAATGAGGTAATCGCCGGACGTGCAAATGAAATCCTGACGGGCACTCGCGGCGGCAAAGACCCCATTCACCCGAATGACCACTGCAATATGAGCCAAAGCTCGAACGACACATTCCCGACCGTCATGCATATCTCGGCAGTAGAAGAGATCCACCACCGCCTTATCCCCGCTTTGGAACAGCTGCACAGTTCACTGGCGGGTAAAGCCAAAGCCTTCGACAAGCTCGTTAAGAATGGACGCACCCACTTGCAAGACGCTACGCCGCTTACACTGGGTCAGGAATTCTCGGGCTATGCCAAACAAATCGAATACGGCATCGCGCGCGTGAAAGACACATTGCCGCGCATGTACCAACTCGCCCAAGGCGGAACAGCCGTCGGTACGGGTATTAACTCCAAAGCAGGCTTTGCCGAGGGCTTTGCCAAACATGTTGCGGATATCACCGGCCTTCCCTTCGTGACGGCTGAGAACAAATTCGAGGCCTTGGCTGCGCATGACGCACTGGTTGAGACTTCTGGTGCAATGAATACCGTAGCGGTCAGCTTGATGAAAATCGCCAACGACATCCGCCTGCTCGGCTCCGGCCCGCGCTCGGGCATCGGTGAAATCATCCTGCCCGCGAACGAGCCTGGCTCATCCATCATGCCGGGCAAGGTCAACCCGACGCAATGCGAAGCCCTTACAATGGTCTGCGCGCAAGTTATGGGCAACCACACCACAGTCAGCGTTGCCGGCTCTAACGGGCATTTCGAGCTCAACGTATTCAAGCCCGTCATGATCTTTAACCTGCTGCAATCTATCCGCTTACTCGCCGATAGCTGCGTCAGCTTCACAGAACGCTGCGTTGACGGTATCGAGGCGAATGAACCCCGTATCAAGGCCTTGATGGAAAACTCGCTAATGCTCGTGACATCGTTGAACCCGCATATCGGCTATGACAACGCCGCCAAAATCGCGAAAAAAGCCTATGCCGACGGTACAACACTGAAAGAAACAGCGGTTGAGCTGGGCTTGCTAACAGCGGAACAGTTTGATGAGTGGGTTGACCCGCTAACGATGATCAAACCAAAAGACTAAGGTGCGCAAGCGTTCCGTTAACATTCACGGCCACCAAACCAGCATCACACTGGAAGATGACTTCTGGCTGTCATTAAAGGATGAGGCCGAAAAAAGCGGCCTATCCGTAAACGCGCTCATTGCCAAAATTGACGATGCACGCGGAGAGCACAATCTCTCCAGTGCAATCCGGCTATATATCCTGAAATCGTTACAAGAACGCCTTACTGCTTCAAAAGACCGTTAAGCAAACCGCCGATCGCCTCTTCAGGCGTAATCTCGCGCGGCGCTTCCTGCGTCGGTGCAGCTTGAGGCGCTGCGTCACCAGATGCCGGCTCCGTCGCAGGCGTGTTGTCATTAGCAGGCGCAGGCTGTTGTTGTTGCTGCGTCGGCGGCAAGATACCAAATTTCTGTAACTTACTGCTCACATCGTCACCAAGCAGATCAGGCAATTTCTCAACCGCTTTTTGCTGTAAACGCTGGCGCACAAACGTATCAAACAAGCCACTACCGAACGTATTACCCGGATTGCTCAATGATCCTTTAATGACAACATCAAACGGCTGCACATCAGGCGCATTCTTCAACGTAATCGTATGCGTCGTGTCCATGTACCATCGCGGCAAGCTCGCATTGCCTTTCGAAGCAATAGTAGCCGATGGCCCGTCCATAGTCATGCTTGAGATATTCACCACACCACTCTGGATCAAATATGAGCCGTTAACAGTGTCAAAGGCTGTCTCACCGCCGGAAGTAGATGATTTCAATATCTGCTGAATACGCGGCAAAGGCTTGTTACTCGCCATAAGCGCCTCAGCCAGACCGGCAAGATCAAAGCCCTTCATAATCACATTGCTACCATTAAGCTTCGAGCTTCCGTTCAAAGTTTCGATAATGGCTTTCTGCGATGCGCCTTGCCCACTCACATCATACTCAAGCGAAACTGTGCCGCTGGTTTGTATGCGCTGAGTACCGGAAAGCGCCAAAGCCAACGCACCCATATTAATATCCTTGATCACGCCCGCACTTGTGAAGCTCACTGGCCCACCTTTTGAACTTGAAGCAATCGATGCATTCGCCAACAGGTCACCATCATAAAGACCGGCTTTAATACCGCTTAAATCAAGCTTCCCGTTCTGCAGAACAATCTTGATTCCGGGATTCTTCATATCCCATGTCTCATACAGGATCGAATTTGCATCAATATTCAAATTCACCTGAAAGTTATGCAAGAACGCCGTATCGATCTTTTCAGATGACCATTTACCCGACGCACCGCCGCTGGATTGACCAGCAGAGGAAGTAGAACCACTCTTAAGCACCAAATCACCAATCTTTAATGCACCGGCAAGAACAGGCACGCTCTGCCCCGCATCATAAGCCAGATTACCTGCAACACTAGCGCCCGCCACGTCTGCACTAATATCATTCAGCCGTGTCACAGTACCGTCCATTTCGACTTTCGATGTAAATGACAACGGCTTGTTCAATGACACGTAACTAGGCGCATCAGGCGCAAGGCTCTTAATTGCCTTCATCGCATTCGGGTGATTAACCTTCAGCATCAAATTGCTAACCTTGAGGTTATTCAACGGCTCAGCTACCTTACCTTTAACGTTAACCGAAGCATCCATAGCCTTAACAGAAGCATCAACATCCATATTTTTCAGATCACCCGTCGCATGCACATCCGCATTCACGCTTTTCAACGCGGCTGGCCATGCGCTGCTATCAACGCTGAAAATCTCTGCTAACTTACGAGGGTCAGGACTGTTCAAAGCCCCTGTCATATCCAGCCCTGATAAAGACTGTAAATCACCGACACTACCGGACAGCTTAAACGATGAACCCGCAAGGTTCCGGAAGCCGACATTCTGAATTTGCAATGTATTCGGCTTTATCGTCAGCGCGGCACGTGCCCCTTCAACGGCTTGCCCCTTGATCGTGGTTTTATTCAAGGTCACATCAACATCCGCATCAAACGGCAAAGCCAATGCTTTAATACCTTCTAATGGATCGGACGTAGACTGGCCCTTATCTGACCCGTTCAAGAACGTATCAAGATTAAGAGAATCCGCTACCACCGTTGCTTTCAATAACGAACGCTTGCTCTCTTTTTGGCCCGTCCATGAACCTGAAGCAGAAACAGCCAGATCATCAAGATTGATTGTCCCCTTGCTCAAATACAGCCCTGAAGGTTTCAATGATCCTTTCAGGTCAAAAATACCAACACGGGCATCCTTAACAATCGGCAGATCCCTTACATCCATGAACATACCCAGTGTTTCTGTAATTTTCTGCGCCTGCCCTTTGACGTTAAACGCCGCGACAGGATCAGAATAAATAGCGGTATTGGTTTTCTGTGAAACCGATTTCTCGGCATAGCTCAACGCACCTTGCGCTTCAACACGGCCTTGGCCCGGCAAATTATCAGCCGAAAGCTGAACGGCAAAACTCTTCTCAGTATTCGTCAAAACTGCGCTTACATTGCGATAAACATGACCATCAACAGTCACACCCGGCAATGACAATTCAACATTCACAGTCCCCAACACAGGAATTTCCAGTGTTTTTGGTAAAACAGCGCCCAAACCGGCAGGATCGACTGCCCCGCCAGCTGACGACGAGGAAGATGGCTTCATCCATTTATCCGCATTCAAAACATCTTTACCCGTGAACTTAGCCTTCACGGTAATAGGGTTCATGCTGGCTTCAACTGCGCCGACAAGCGATGTATCGCCCAGCTTGATCTCCGCATCCTTCAAAGCGGCTTTTTCAGGTGTCGCCGTTAAAAGCCCCTTAAGTGATAAACCCGCATTTGGAAGACCACCGGCACCGCCCTTTGACTGACTTTTAGCCAGATCAGCCAATGAATCGATAATCACGGATGTTTCACCCTGAATTTCCGGTGCATCACCACCTGCAACAACACCGGCAAATTGTAGCCCTAAACCATCAAGATCAGCCCGCAAAGACAGGCTGGTCGACATTAATGCCGTATCAATCTCTCCCGTTTTCGCTTCGAAACCGAGCTTGCGCTCTTCATTCATCATAGAACCGCTGACATCAAACGGCCCGTTCAGGCTTTTTGCATTTGCCACCAAATCTATATTATCCAGCTTAAGCGGCGCAGCCTGATCCGGCGTGACATAAGTCACCTGCCCGCCATATACGCGGATTGTATCGAAACTAACGTCAAACGCCTGAGATTTAGCTGGTTTACCATCACCGCCTGCCTTCCCTTCAGACAGAGACTTCAGCTCATCAGTCATGAAATTATATTCACCCTGCGCGTCTTGGCTTACATAGATTTGCGGCTCCTTAAGGTTAACAGACGTAATACTGACATCACCCGATAGCAGCGGCATAAGCGCCACCCGCACATCCAGCAACTCAAACGCCAGCAATGCCGGTGCATCCGCCTTGCCCTTTGCATTCGGGTCATTTACACGCACTTGTTCGGCATACACGCGGGGGCTAGGCAATAGCGCTAGCGATATATCGCCATTAATGGAAACATCATAGCCAGTCGCAGTCTTAATTTGCTCTATGGCTGGCTGCTTATACTGGTTCCAGTCGTAAAAGCTGGGGGCCATGAGCAAGCCGATAATCAATAATCCGAGCAGAGCGCCTATAGAGACAAGCCATTTCATCGTGAAATTCCTTTAAGTATGTGTGTATTCGTATGTGCAAACATATAGAGCAATTATACTTACATATAAAGGGGCTCTAGAGTTCCGGCTGTGTTTAATGTCGCTAAATTTGTTCTTTAAAATCCTTGATGGCTTTAAGAAAAGCCTCAAGCTTGGGAAGAACATCATTCTGAAAATTTTGCTTCTTATCGTCAGGAAGGTGGCCCAAAACCGTTTGGTAAACAACACCCGCACCATCGGCTAATTCTTCAACATTCTTTTGTCGCTTTATGCGCGAACTATTGGCCGTCAAAACACGTCGGCTCAACATCTCGACAAGGGCTTTAATGGTAGGATCGGTCTTTGAAAGCTTGTGCTTCAAGGCCTCGCGGGTAATCACAATCACGTTGCAATTTTCTATCGCCCGAACAGAAGCCGTGCGCTTTTCATCGAAAACAAGTGCCATCTCGCCAAATATCTGCCCCGCAGACAGCGTAGCCAGCACAGTTTCCTTACCGTCATGCGGAGAAAATACCTCAACAGTCCCCGACAGCAACAGATATGCGGAACTACCCTCTTCACCTTCTTCGATGATCAGAGTGTCTTTAGGAACAAAACGCCGTTCGTGGATGGTATTACTCATGGTTCAACATATATCAGTTTCAGCAATCTCTGGCTAATCCATATATTGCCCGCCATTAGCGGATAATGTAGCACCTGTAATAAAAGCAGCCTCTTTGGATGCTAAAAACCCGACCAATGCGGCAACTTCGCCCGGCGTACCCATACGCCCAACGGGAATTTGTTTAACGATGCTTTCAAGCACAGCCGAGTCCATCGCTTCGGTCATCTCGGTTTTAATATATCCGGGACAAATAGCATTCACGGTAATACCCTTGCGTGCACCTTCAAGCGCTAGCGCTTTTGTAAAGCCGAGCATCCCTGCCTTCGCGGCAGAATAGTTCGTTTGCCCCAACTGCCCTTTTTGTCCGTTTATCGAGCTGATATTAATGATACGCCCGAAACCACGGTCACGCATTCCCGTCATAACCACGCGGCACATATTGTAGCAAGAGGTCAAATTCGTCTCGAGTACATCATGCCAATTTTCCTCCGGCATCTTATGCAGCATTCCATCACGGGTAATCCCCGCATTGTTCACCACAACACCGATTGGCCCTAACTCTTTCTCGATTTTTTGAATAGCGCTTTCGCATTTATCCAGCTTACAGACATCCACCTTATAGGCTTTATGACCCGTCTCCTCTTTAAACGCTTTTGCCGCCTTGTCGTTACCCGCATATAGCGCAGCAACCTTATACCCGTCGGCAATAAGTTTTTTCGAAATCTCGAGGCCGATACCGCGTGTACCGCCCGTTACAACTGCAACATACTCCATAGTTCTGTCCTCTTTCTAAACCGTTATCGTTCTATCTCTCGACACACATGGCGATCCCCATACCGCCACCAATACAAAGTGTCGCCAGACCTTTTTTCGCATCACGGCGCTTCATCTCATATAATAGTGAAATCAAAACACGTGTCCCCGAAGCACCAATCGGATGACCAAGCGCAATTGCGCCGCCATTCACATTCGTCTTCTCGGGATCAAAACCTGCCTCCTTCAAAACACAACACGCTTGCGCAGCAAACGCCTCGTTTGATTCAACCAGATCCAAATCAGCAACAGACCATCCCGCCTTCTCTAACGCTTTGGCAGACGCAGGGATCGGCCCCGTACCCATAACTTGCGGATCAACACCCGCAGTCGCCCATGAAGCAATGGTCGCTAACGGCGTAAGGCCTCTTTTTTCTGCTTCGCTTTTGCGCATCAAAATTGTCGCGGCGGCACCATCATTAATGCCCGACGCGTTACCTGCCGTAACCGTTCCGTCTTTCTTGAACGCCGGACGCAATTTACCCAAGGCTTCGGCTGTTACACCTGCACGTGGAAACTCATCCTGCTCAAAAACAATTTCATCCTTACGGGTCTTAACAGTAACGGGAACAATCTCATCCTTGAACTTACCTTCACCAATAGCTTTTTCCGCGCGTTGCTGGGATTGCGCAGCAAACTCGTCTTGATCTTCTCGGGTGATTGAATATTTTTCTGCAATATTCTCCGCAGTAATACCCATGTGGTAGTCGTTATAAATATCCCACAGACCGTCCACGATCATCGTGTCCTTCATTTCGACATTGCCGAACTTCACACCATCACGCACATGCATGCAGTGTGGCGACAAACTCATATTTTCCTGCCCGCCCGCAACAACGATATCCGCATCACCTGCTAAAATCGCCTGCATACCGAGCGCAACAGTACGCAAACCGGAACCGCAAACCTGGTTCACAGTCATCGCTGTTTTTTCTTTTGGAATACCCGCATGGATGGCGGCTTGTCTTGCGGGGTTCTGCCCAACGCCAGCTGCCAGCACCTGCCCCATCAACACCTCATCAACATCCTCGGCCTTTATACCGGCATTGCTGAGAACAGCCTCTATAACGTGCTGTCCGAGAACCGCGGCAGGAACACCGCTGATTGTTCCGCCGAATGTGCCAATGGCTGTGCGCTTGGCCGCAACAATTACTACCGGATCCGTACTCATATTCATTACTCCTCATATAGGGTCATGTGGCTAAAATCTGCTGACACAATATTGCGCGTGCGAAGTGAAGTAAATACAAAGCTTAGGTGCGGTGCAAAAAATTCTTTGCATGCCGGACTCATTTGTGCGACTATTTAGACAATCCAAACGCAGCAATTGAACGAAAAGGTGCAACATGGCCAGACAAAAAGCCGGCGCTGATGAGCCGACCATAATCAAAAAATATGCGAACCGCCGTCTCTATGACACGGGCCGCAGCAGTTACGTAACGCTTGATGATTTGTGCGAAATGGTAAAAGACGGCATAGACTTCGTTGTCATAGATGCCAAAGCGGGCGACGACATCACGCGCTCCGTTCTCACTCAAATTATCGTTGATCAGGAATCCAAAGGTGAAAACCTTTTGCCGACCGGTTTCCTCAAAAACCTTATTGGTTTTTATGGCGACAGTATCCAAGGTGCCGTTCCGAATTACTTGGAACAAACCCTCGAAGCTTTCGTTAAAAACCAGGAACAAATGCGCGAGCAGATCAACAAATCTTTCGAAGGCATGAACAACATGCAAGGCATGTTCCCGCAAATGCCGGGCGCACAAAATTTCGAAGAGATAAACCGCAAGAACATGGAAATGTTTGAAAAAACAATGAAGATGTTTATGCCGTTCAACCAAGAATTCCAGAACACAGACAAAACTCAGGATTAACTCTGTTCAATCAGATTTGCTTCCTGCAAAAGAAAAAGGCTTTCACATTTTGAAAGCCTTTTTTTAACGACAGAATTTTGCCTGTTTATTAACCGCCCGTTACAACGCGCATCACTTGATTACGCATGGTAATCGCATTATCCAATTCTTCCGCCGGTGCTTCGTGCGCAACAACGGTAAATGTTCCGCCTTTATTAAAGAACAGCAATGACGCGCCGGAGCTAACGTTATCGCCTATACAAGCCACTTCATAACTATCAGCCCGCATAGCGCCCTCGCCGTATGAGGAATCCGGCACAATGGCGAACTCTCCCGGACAACGACTTTGTGTGCGCTCAAGGTAATCCTGAACCAAACCATCAAACTGCGCCGGTGACGGCAATATCTTTTGTTCGGCTGTGCCATAAACCGCACCACCGCCCCATTGATACGCCACATCATACTCATCCGACCCTTTTTCAACACGCTTGATCTGCTCGACTGGCGCAACATGTGCCGCTGTAACCAGCTCAGTAATGGAGACATCACCCGGTAAGCCTGTCACGACCTCAGACTGTTGTTGTACAGCCTCCTCCGGCTTACGCAGCAACTCAACAGGTTCTTCCTGTATTGCGGCTGCAACGACCTCGCCATCAGCATTTTCCACCTCAAGCGCCTCAAAAGGATCCGCGCTCTGTGAAACGGAAATCTGCTGTGCTGCCTCGGCGACCTCTTCGGCTAATGGTTCTACTATTTGTTCTTCAGCTTGCTCAACAACCTGAACGGCATTCTCATTCGCCTTCAAGGACGCTTCATATTGCTGCGCCTCGTTAACAACATCACCGCCATCCGCAAGAATGTCTTCAGTTATATCTGTTGCGGTTTCTTCTACGGGCTGCTGCGTCAGGTAATCACGCTGCGCTTTCAAATAAGCATATTGCCGTGCCTGCGTTTCCAGGGCTGCATTATCGCCGGAGGCTTCCGCATTGCGCATCTCCTCTTCCAACACCGCCATAGCAGCATCGACTTTACGAAGACTCTCATCAGGCGACGTAGCCGCAGCGATCTGTTCTTCAGGCATTTTTTGCGCAGGTTTCTCAACAGCTTCCTGATTGTTTTTCGCCGCAACTTCCATCGCTTCTTGCTTCGGTTGCTGCGCACTTGTAGGCACTTGTGGTTTCACACCGGGCAAAGGTACAACCTTAGAAGCTTTTGACTCTTGTCGCACCGCAACCTTTGTAGGAGCAGGTTTGGGCTTGGTCGCCTTAGTGCTCGCCATAAGCTGGCTGGCTGTAGTTGCAGCAACATCACCAAGCACAACACTCCGTACCTCTTCAGGCTGTGCCTCAGGCTCTTGCTGCGTTTTTTCTGCAACCTTTTGCGCTTCTGGTGCAGGTTCTTGCGCAGCAATACGTATCTTCTCTGCTTGCGCTTCAATCTTTTCTTCAAGTGATGCTTGCGCGGTTACGAGGCTTTCATTCTCGCTCGACAATTCGGCAATACGACCGGCTTTTTGTTCATTATCAACCTTCAACGTTTCGGCCAAAAGAATTACTTCGCTCAACGATGTCTTAAGCTGCTCTTTTTGCTCCTCGAGCTGACCAAGCTGTGCCTGATATTGCGCATCATCACCGCTTTCAGCGTCACGCTGTTGGGCAAAATCCGCCTTTAACTTGGCAATCTGTTCATCCTTGGCCTGTAACGCGTTCTCGCTATCTTGCTTTAACGCATCAATCTGCTCCGCTTTTTGTCGAAGCTCGGCATTCTCCGTTTGCAACGATGCGACCTTAGCCTCGTTCTCACGCAGGCTGCTAATCATTGTTTCTTTCGCAGCAACATCAGCGCGCAACTCTTCGTTCTGCGTCACAACTGATGCCAGCTCGGTCTTCACCGCATCCATATCTTGCTTCAAGGCTGCATTAGTATCTTCCAAACCTGCCAGCTCCGCTTTCAAGCTCGTAACTTGTGCCTGCGCTTCGTTTGCACTCGCTTGCTGTGTTTCTGATTCAACACCCGCATTAGCCTTCAACGCATCAGCAACGCGCATGGATTCCGCCAACTCTTCTTTCAGAGCATGCTTCTCGTTTCGCAGCGTCTCTATCGTTTCAAGCTGCTGATCCATCGCGGCAATCTCGCTCTCTTTGGCTTCCTGTGTGCTCAAAAGACGTTCAATTTCTTTTTCAAGAGATGCAATATCGCCGGCTGTTTCGGCTTTAAGCCCATCAATCTCTTTCTGATGTTCAGCTTGAAGCTCTGCCCGCAAACTCGCCGAGGCTTCAGCTGTCGTCTCTTTTAACAAACGGTTTTCGTTTTCAACCTTCGCAATCTGTGAACGCAACTGATCGAGCAGATTAGTGTCAACGCTATTACTGCTCTGCGCCCTTTGTTCATTCTTCAATGAACGGTTCTCTTTTTCGAGCAACGCAATCTGGTTCTCGTAATTCTGCCTGACATTTTCACGCATCCCGAGGAGATCAGAACTCAACCCTTCATTCTCTTTTTCTAGAGCGCGTATTTGCGCCTCCATCTCCGCAACAACAGCAGTATCCTGAACTGTATTCGTCGCAGGAGATGCGACAGCCGCCTCGAGCTGTCGGTTAGCATTCTTCAACTCACGGACCTCGTCCATAAGCTTAACTATCTGTCCGGTTTCCGCTTCGCCCGACTGCACTTTCGCCTCAAGGCTAAGCTTCTCACGGCGCATTGCTTCAAGCTGGCTGCGTAGAGTTTCGATTTCAGAAAGAGTTTCCGTATCGGCTTCAACAACGGTAGATGTCTGTGCAGCAGCCAGATTACGCTTTAAAATCACATTTTCGTCTTCAACTTTACGCAACTGCTCTGACAACTGCGTAACAGATGAAGAAACCTCGGATACACCATCACTCCGTGTATCAAGCTGGATTTGCAGCGACTTATTACGCTCCTGAAGATCATTCATCTGCCTGCGCAGGGAATTAATCTCTGCGCGGAAGGACTTGCTGGCACTGGTAACCGCGGCATCAACATTCGCCGAACTAGGCGCAGGCAAAGGCTCTGCCACGATTGGGTCTTCGTCACCTGCCGCCGGCAATACAGAACTCGCCACACAGGCATCAAGCTGTGACTGCCCCGCATCAATATCGGACACGTTAAAATGGTAAGATTCCTGACCGATCTCGACACGCAATACGCCCGTGCGTTCCATGGCCTTAAAGAAACTCGCATCACGACCAAGGCGAACAACAAATGCCTTGTTGGAAACAGGTTTGATTGAATACGCACGCTGCTGTCCCGCGCCGGGGTCCAGCATAATACTGACATCTTGTCCTGAATTAAAAACGGGTTGCTGGAAATCGAGCGCGAAAGATGTCTCGGAAGTACTATTACGCGCCACAGTTAAAACTGTATTTTGATTAAACCTCTTGGCCAAAGCACAATAAGGATTGGCTTGGTCATCAACTTTGCTAACCGCCCATGATGTCGACGGGCTCATAACCGTGCCCTTTTGCGCCAATGCTTGGCTAACAAGTGCAGAACTGGCTAAAAGACTGCCGACAATCGCTGCCGAGGAGACAAGAGAACGAATACGCATAGCAAAACCTTATAAAGACGATGTGAAAATTTAAGAATCAGAAACTACCCTATGTAAAAGTTTAAGGGGTAGACCTGACGAGTCAAACTTATTCACAATCCGTGGCTTAGCGCTGTGGATATCTTTTTCCTACTGTCCTTCGACCTTCCGAACAATAAGCGTTTTGACATTGGTATCGGGATTAATGTGAAGCGTGGCAACGGGACGAACCTGACTATCCTGATATTGATCCAGCAGTTTTTGAACAGCGCGTTCATAGGTGGAGCGCATAATAAACGGATGAACCACCGCAAAATCGCTCTCACTCCGCCAGACTAAACGAACATCGGCGCTCGACGACCACCCTTGCAACACATGTCGTATGCTGTTGCCTTCGAGGGCATTCCAATCCATTTGCGCCGCCAATGGCTGCGTCTGTCCGTAATCTTCGGATGATATTTCGTTAACCTGCGCCACCAACTCCGGCGAAGACGACAGCCTATCTTCAGGGTTATACTCAGCAGGTCTTTGCAGCCTTTGCTCTTGCTCCTGAGCAGTTAAAGCCTGTGGCTCTTTACGCGGCTCCACAGCGGTTACAGGCATCATGTCGTCATCAGATACATCAACAGAAGGCTCTGCTTTAGCATTCATGCTCTTACTATATTTGGCGCGTTCTTCAGCCGCCCAGCGTTCATATTCATCAACGCTATCGGCAAGCGGCACCAAACCGGCAGCATCAGGCTGCTCTACAGGCTCACTCACCTCGGTAGGAACCGTAGCGAAATAATCACTCTCCGGCTCCGGAACGACGATACTGTCCAGTAACGCACGCTCTTCGCTAATCTTTTGCTCCGTAACATCAATAGGCATCATCAAGTCGTCTTGCGCTGGCTCCGGCACATTTTCAATATCCAGCGGCGTTGGATTTATATGAAGTTTACCCGACTGCGCATAACCATCCGCAGGAGAAAAACCAATTGCTAAGAAAACGGCAGCAAGCAAAGCTGAAGAATGTGTCTTGTTCATAAATACCCCATAAAAGCTTAACACTGACTGTAATCAGAACACGCCCTGCTGACAATGCAGGAATTTGAAACTATTTTTCTGCGCTCAACTTCAAGGCAAGCGATGCTTCCAAAAACGGATCAAGATCACCGTCAAGCACTTGTGAACTTTGTGATGTTTCCACACCGGTGCGCAAATCTTTGATCATCTGATATGGGTGCAAAACATAAGAACGGATTTGATGCCCCCATCCGATATCACTTTTTTCGCCATGCTCCGCCGCTGCGGCCTCTTCGCGTTTTTGTAATTCCGCCTCATAAAGCTTGGCCTTAATCAACGCCATCGCATTCGCACGGTTCTGATGTTGTGATCGCTCACTCTGCACGGCTGCAACCAATCCTGTCGGGACGTGTGTAATGCGAACCGCAGAGTCCGTGGTGTTCACGTGCTGCCCACCTGCGCCACTACTACGATACGTATCGATACGTAAATCTTTTTCTTCAAGCTCGATTTCGATGGAATCATCAATCACTGGCGAAACCGCGACCGAGGCAAAACTGGTATGACGACGCGCATTGGAATCAAACGGTGAAATACGAACTAAACGATGCACACCGTTTTCAGTCTTCAACCAACCATAGGCTTGGTCGCCTTCGACCTTAAGCGTCGCGGATTTAATGCCCGCCTCTTCGCCGTCACTCATCTCCAGAATATTCACCTTATACCCGCGCTGCTCGGCCCAACGTGTATACATCCGCAAGATCATATTGGCCCAATCCTGCGCTTCAGTGCCACCCGCACCTGCATTTACCTGTAAATAACAGTCGTTTCCGTCAGCCTCACCGGAAAGCAAGCTCTGAAGCTGTTGCTTCTCGACCTGCCGCTTCATCTTATCGAGCGCAGCTTCTGAATCCGCTACAACGCCTTCATCACCCTCTTCTTCACCAAGGGCGATCATCTCGATATTATCGGAAAGGGATTGCTCAATCTCGCGCACATTGGATATCTGGTTATCCAACCGCGTGCGCTCTCGCATAATTTTTTGGGCTTTTTCGGAATCGTTCCAGAGCTCGGGGTCTTCGCTCAAGGCGTTCAGCTCGGCTAATCTTTGCAGGGCATTATCCCAGTCAAAGATGCCTCCTCAGCAACGCCAGGGCATCCTGAATATCCTGAACAATGCTTTCAGTTTCGGCTTTCATGCAGATTTAATATACGAAGAGAGCTTACGCGGCAACAGGTTGTAAAACTTTTTCACCACTTTCAGACGCATCTGAATCGTCCATCAAAAAAGCATATACAGACTCAACGAACTCTGTGCGTGTTTCTTTCGTGCAGTTACCGGAAAGAACCTGACCGCTAATCACGCTCGGCTCATCCGTGTAATCGCCACCGGCTTCGGTAATGGCTGTTGTATACGTCAAAGGACCGGCAAGTTTGCGGCCTTCTGCACGATTAGCGAACACCATAAGGGATACGGCTTCGTTAAACAGAACAACCGGCTTGTCTGTATCAACAAACCCGCCTAAGAAGCGACGCGTATGCGCAGTCAAAGCGAGTTTCTCGATACTTCTGTGTCCACCGGGGATCACCAGAATATCAAAATCAGCAGCCAAAGCTTGGCTCAAAACCTGATCAGCCGCGAAATGCAGCCCCCAGCCTTCGCTGGTCCAGCTATTCACAAGGCCATGATCCATACTGATAATACGAATATTAGCGCCTGTGCCTGATAGTTTTCTTTGTGTGTGTGTTAGATCTCGTTCTGCAAAACCATTTGCTACGAGCACGGCAATCTTCTTGCCAAGCAAGGGTTTACTCATACCTAGCTCCTGTTTGATTCTTTTATTTAATTTTTGATGTGCTTTCACTGTTTTGGAAAGCAAGGCGCATTCAACGCAATATCAACTGACACCTTATCTATAACTTTGCTGCTATGTGTCAATAATTTTTTATGCACTGCAATAAAAGTTTTTTCTAAAATACGCCTGTATACCTATATTGACTGCGGGAAAGCAAAATTTGTGGAAAGATATTTTTTTCCAAAACGCAAACCATAAAAAAGCCCTTCAAGACGAAAGATCAACATCTGCGATTCTCGCTGTCGCAAAAAATCCCCCAAAAACCTTTTTATAAATCACAATCCTACTTTACATTGCTTGTTCAGCCCATTATTGATGAGCTGTTATTGTAAATACATAAATGATTTTTGTGTTTTATCAGAATTATAAAGAGTATCAGGTTTAAGGAGCTTAAAACGATGAAAACGCTGCGCAATTTGGTTTTGACCGCAGGATTACTCGCCATCACTGGCATGGCAAGCGGGTGTACCGCTTACAAAAGCTTCAGTGAAGTCGAAGCTTTGAACGACGCACAAGCCGTCGGAAGTCCATTCACCCAAGAGCTGGCAAATGAGTATCGTCGTTTCGCCAACAGCGAATTGAAAGACATGTTCGATTATCCGGACGCTCTGCACTTCGCACGCAAAGGCTTAGCCGCTGCATCAGGTACGGTTGTCCTGCCTGAGCCTGTATCGGACTGGAACCTCAATGAAACACATGTTCAGGAACTCAGCGCTGCTCGCGGTCGCTTGATCGTTGCTTACGATCTTGGCGCACGTGAAGTTGCCCCTGCTCTTTCCGCCCGTACACAAGCGAAGTACGATTGCTGGATCGAAGGTCAGGAAGAAGACTGGCATGATGCAAAAGACGCTTCATGTAAGGATGAATTCCTACGCATGATCAACGAACTCGAAGGCATGCTAGAGCCACCTGCTCCTGCACCTGAAATCGTTGCTGATGACACTGGACCATTCGGCGTTGACCCGAATCAACCAATGGCTGCTGAAAACGCAATGTACCTTGTGTTCTTCAACTGGGATAAATCTGACCTTGGCTCAGGTGCTCTGAACGTTTTGGACGCTGTCGCGGACGAAGTTGCGAAGAACCCGCCTAACGCAGTAAACATTGTGGGTCACACAGATACATCCGGTTCACAAACATACAACCAACGCCTGGCGTTCAAACGTGCGAACAATGTTCGTGATGCTTTGATCGAGCGCGGTGTTGACCCGGCATTGATCGTTGTTGATGCACGCGGTGAGAACGAGCTTCTTGTTGAAACACCGGATAACATTCGCGAGCCTGCTAACAGACGCGTGAATATCTCTTTCAACTAGAAATTCAATGAATTACGATAAAAACCGGGGCGCAAGTCCCGGTTTTTTATTGGGCACTCAACAGCACTTGCCCTGACGATGGATTAAATATGGACTTTCGACCGATACTCTACATCCTCGGCATCCTGCTCTCCGTATTGGCGGTCAGTATGGTCCTCCCCATGATGGCGGACATATACTGGGGTAACGAAGACTGGAAAGTATTCTTCCTCTGCATCGTCATAACAGCATTCTTCGGCGGCTCTCTGGTCCTCAGTAACGCTGGGCTGGAATTAGACCTCAACTTGCGCCAAGCTTTTATGATGACGTTTCTGAGCTGGGTCGTTATGTCCTTATTTGCGGCCCTGCCCCTTACACTATCCACCATGAACCTCAGCTTCACCGACGCATTTTTTGAAGCTGTATCAGGCATAACAACAACAGGCTCCACCGTAATCGAGGGGCTGGACACCGCGCCGCCCGGCCTCCTGCTTTGGCGCGCTATTCTTCAATGGCTAGGCGGAATCGGTATCATCATCATGGCGATGTCCGTACTCCCGTTCCTGAGCGTTGGGGGAATGCAGATTTTCCGCACTGAACTATCCGAGAATGAAAAAGCCTTACCCCGCGCCGCTGAACTTGCCAGCTCGATCGGTATCGCCTATGTGGCACTGACCATAGCCTGTGCCCTTGCCTACCTTGCCGCAGGTATGAATAAATTCGATGCCATCACCCACGCCATGACCACCCTCGCCACAGGTGGTTACTCCAATTACGACGCATCATTGGGACATTTCCACAGCGACGCTATCGAGATGATTGCTGTCTTCTTCATGATCATCGCCGGAATCCCCTTCGTGCTTTACCTGAAGGTTATCCGCGGCAACCTTCGCCCTCTGGCCACAGATCCGCAGGTACGTCTATTCCTGACCATACTCGCTCTGGCAACCTTCTTCATGGTCATCTACCTCGTCACCGTACGCGGTATGGATTTGCATCTGGCCTTTATCGGTTCCTCATTCAATATCGTCTCTCTCATGACCGGAACGGGGTATTCGAGCGAGCACTACGATGAATGGGGCGGACTTGTCGTCGCGATCATGTTCTTCCTTATGGCATCGGGAGCATGCGCGGGTTCAACATCCTGCGGCATCAAGCTTTTCCGTTTCCAGATTTTTGTATCAATCGCAAAGGTCCAACTTAAGAAACTCATCCACCCCAACGGCGCATTTGTTCCGTATTACAACGGCAAGCCAATCCCTAAAGACGTGCCCCTATCCGTTATGAGCTTTCTGTTTCTCTATGCTGTCTGCTTTGTGGTGGTGGCCTTGGCGCTCTCCGCAACGGGTCTGGACTTCATGACCGCTTTATCAGGCGCGATAACATCTATCTCGAATGTTGGTCCGGGTTTAGGCGACATCATAGGACCGGCGGGCAATTTCGCCCCCCTTCCCGATAGTTCAAAATGGGTGCTAACTGCCAGCATGCTACTCGGGCGCTTGGAAATTCTGGCAGCGCTTGTGCTGCTTCATCCGCATTTTTGGAAACATTAAGGTTTTTAGGAAGCGTCTTCGCTTTTCGTGGGCTTAAATTTAGCCCGATCGAATGAGTATCCGGTACTACAGAACTCACATTTCATACCGATACTGCCGTCATCCTGCTGCATATAATCCAGATCTTCAGGCGGCATCATCGACAGCATATTAAAGACACGTTCTTCGCTGCAACGACAGTTCTTTTGAATAGTTGTCGGCTTGAATACGCGCACTTCCTCTTCATGAAACAAACGCGTCAGCAAGACATTTGAATGCAATTCCGTATCGAGGAACTCATCATC
>CAYGQG010000016.1:18240-22079 GCA_964351955.1 uncultured Micavibrio sp.
CTCATCATCCGTGCAGGATTCGAGCAAGATCATCGCCCTGCGCCAATCATCCTCATCCATATTGCTTTTGGTATTTTCATTATAGCCGTCATCTTCCGGCATGGTCTGTAACATAATGCCGCCGCCGCGCCACTGCCCGTCACGCTGACCAATCGCCATTTTAATACCCGTATCAATCTGCTCGGATTGCTGGAAATAATGCTGAACACAATCAATCAAGGATGCACCTTTAAGCTCCACAATCCCCTGATACCGTTCGTTGTTATCCCCTTGTTCAACCGTGAATGCCATATACCCCTTACCCAGATATTGCGCCAGATGATTACGCGCACTTTCAGGAGCCTTTAGTGCAGATAGCTGTTCACGCGCATGTTCCAGTCGCTCGGGGTCAAAATGCGCACAACCGCGAACATCACCATCGGCGGTAATATCCGCAACCAGCAAGTCCACAGGGCCATCGCCCTTGGCCTGTAACGTAAATATACCGTCATATTTCAACATGGAAGAAAGCAGCATGGAAATCGTTACTATTTCCGCCACTAAATGCGCCACAGGATTAGGGTAATCATGTGGTTCTAAAATATCGTTCAGCACCGAACCAAGCCTCACAACACGCCCGCGTAACGACGAAGCGTCAAGCTGAAAAGGCTGGATCACGTCATCATCGGCCTTATCAAAAGCCGTGAACGCGTCAATGACCGTATCTTCGTTCGATATGTCCATTTCTTAATTATACCACGAAATTTTGAGAATTTCCTCTAACGCGTTGTTAGCTCTTGATTTTATAACCTGTCCGCAACATCCAGTATATCAAACCGACAAGCAGAAGGTTAATAGCAATCAAGAAGGCAATGCCCCATATAGGGTCACCATCGGATTGCCCGATAAAGCCGGCGCGAAAGCCATCAATCATATAAAAGAACGGATTATAATACGCTAGGCCCTGCCACATTTTCGGCAATGCATCGATTGAATAAAACGTCCCCGAAAGGAATGTCAGAGGCGTAACGATAAAATTGGTTACCGCCGCGATATGATCAAACTTCTCCGACCATACTCCCGCCGCAAGCCCCAAAGATGCCATCAACATCGTACCGAGCACGGCATAGCTTACAACCAACCCGATAGAGGCAATAGTAATCGGCACGAACAAGCTGACCACGATACCCGTGACTGTACCAACCACCAAACCACGGAACACCGCGCCGATAATAAAACCACTGAGCATCTCGAACGGTGACAAAGGCGGCAACAGAATATCGACAATATTCCCCTGAACCTTTGAGATCACGATTGAAGACGACGTATTGGCAAAAGAATTCTGTACCATCGTCATCATAATCAAACCGGGCGCAAGAAACTCCAAAAACGGCACATCGCCGACCTGACGAGCAATCCCGCCGAAAGCCAGCGCGAAAATCGTATAAAACAACAACGTTGTAATCACAGGCGCAACGATCGTCTGCATATAAACATTGAGAAAACGGTCAACCTCCCGCTTAACCAGCGTAAAAAGCCCGATTGTATTAATGGTGTTTATTTTTAATGGCTCTAGCATTGCGCATATCCGCTTGTTAAAATTTTAATATGTTCAAAGATAAAGCGGAAAAGACCAATAGCAAGAGCGCAAACTCGCATAGCGCAAGAAAAACACGCAAAAAGCCAAAAAAAATCACCGAAAGCTATCTGCATAATTCCGGCCTCTACTATCTTGAGCGTTATTCGACCAGCACGGAAAACTTTCGCCGTGTCATGATGCGGAAAGTTCAAAAATCATGTCATGAACATCCCGAACAAAAATTCACCGAATGTCAGGAGTTGGTCAACAGCCTGATCACGAAATTTATCCGGGTCGGCCTGTTGGACGATAAAGTCTATGCACGCTCTATCGTCAACTCGCAAAGACGCAGCGGAAAGTCCCTCCGCGCCATAAATGGCTACTTAAGAAACAAAGGCTTATCATCTGAAATTATTGAACAAAGCATTACGCACTTCAACGAAGATCGCAACAAAACACCCGCAGAAATAGAATTCGAATCCGCCATGGTATTCGCCCGCAAAAAACGTCTGGGACCATTTCGAACATCAGAAAATTACGACGCACAAAAAGAGCTAGGAAGATTAGCCAGAGCCGGATACTCATTCGATACGGCGCGGCGCGTTTTAGAAAAAGACGTTGATGACGAAGATATTCTCAGCCTCGGGGGCTATTAAGCCTCGTCCTTGGACTGTGATTCTGGCTCATGGAATGTTGGCTTCGCCTTGGCCGGATCTTCTTTTTTCTTCACAACACGCTCGGCCGGGAAGATTGCCGTAGCGGTCGTACCAATCCCTTTTTGAGAGATCAACTCGAAATCACCGCCATGCAACTTGATGAGCGCATCAACGAGTGTCAAACCAAGCCCTGTCCCCGAACCACTACGGGATAACTCGTTATCAACCTGCCCGAACGGGGATAAAGCCTTCTCGATCTCATAATCATCCAGCCCAATACCCGTATCTGTGATGGATATATGCATGCGACCATCCTTAGCAACATTACCCGCAATGGTTACACGACCACCTTCCGGCGTGTATTTCACAGCATTCGACAGCAAGTTCAGCATAATCTGTTTAATCGCCAATTCCTCACCGACCAGATCAGGCAAGCCATCCACCGTCTTGGTAATCGTCAGCTTGGTATTATCAATCTTCACATCCAACAATTCCTCCGCAGATGCAATGACATCACGAATTTTCACAACGCCTTCATTCAACTGGCGTTCACCCGCTTCAATCTTAGAGATATCCAGAATTTCATTAATCACTCGCAACAGCTTGTTGCCGCTGTCGTGAATGTCACGGGCATATTCCCAATAACTACGCTGCTCAATCGGGCCGAACACCTCGTTCTTGATCATTTCCGAAAAACCAATGATTGAATTCAACGGCGTACGTAGCTCATGGCTCATATTGGAGATAAACTCGGATTTCGCACGGTTCGCCAAATCAGAACTCATTTTTGCTTCACGAATAGCCTGTTCAGACTCACGGCGCTCCGTAATATCCTCGATCGAACCTTCAAAGAATAACAACTGTCCGCTTTCATCCTTCACCGCGCGAACACTCTCCTGCACCCAGATCATATTCCCTTCGCGGCAACGCATCTGTACGTCCTGATGCTGAATCTCGTTTGATTTATGCAACTTCTGATAAAACGCCTGACGACCGTTGAAATCCATATACACCTGCTCATGCGCATTCTTCACATCACGAAGCAATTGCTCGGGGCTTTCATATTTCAAAATACGGGCAAACGCAGGGTTAACACTAAGATATAAGCCTTCGCCGGTAAGCTGGAAAATCCCGCCTGCCGCATTCTCGACGATACTGCGATATTTCTTCTCCGCATCACTCAGTGCTCGCTCTGCACGGCGGCGCTCTTCAATATCGGTAAACGTACCGATAACACGGGGTTTTTCGCCCTCCTGCACCATCTTTTTCATCACCAGCTCGACCGGCTTAAACATGCCGTCTGCCATGCGGATTTGCGTATAAATACGCATAGATGTCTTCTCATCTTCCAACAAAGCGCGAAAATCTAGCGTAACCTGATCCTGATCTTCGAGGTGAATAAGCTGCTTGAGGTGCTGCCCCTTGGTTTGCTCTACCTCAAATCCGGTAATCGTTTGCCAGGCTTTATTCAAGAAAATGATCTTGCCGTGGCTATCCGCCTCGAAAATAATATCGTTAACCGCGTCAATCACTGGACGGGTCTTATGGTCTGTGTGCTCAATGGAACGGTTCTTAGGCTCGCGCTCCTCCGCCTCGTTTTTGAGAGGAAAGTTCCTGTCTTCCAA
>CAYGQG010000017.1:0-21119 GCA_964351955.1 uncultured Micavibrio sp.
ATAATCCTGTTGTGTCAGGCAACAACTCCTTCGGTATCTTCATGGGCGACCAAGGCAGTGTGGACATCACATCCTCCAATCTAATGGCCGTTCTTGGCGGTGACTTCGTAATAGGATCCCCAATTCTGGCAGATGAGACCTCTGGCACATACGACAACCGCATGTTCTTTGACATTTCTAAAGGGGCTTTCCGCGCAGGAACGGCCGCAGGAACACAATGGGACGATGTGAATGTCGGGACAAACAGTATCGCTCTTGGTGAAAGTGCTATCGCTTCGGGCGGCAGCTCAATGGCTCTAGGTCGTGCCGCACAAGCCACCGGAGGAACATCTTTTGCTATCGGACAAGAAAACATCACCAGCGGCGCACGATCAATCAGTTTTGGTTTGGGTAACCCGTCTTTAGGTATCGAACCCAATCAACAAGGCGATGAAGCGTTTGCTGTATTTATGGGTGCACAGGATGGTGTTGTGCTTACTGCTGACAACCAAATGTCTATTCTTGGCGGCAATGTCGTTATTGACCCCGCCAATCCTGCCACTCAATTGACAGCAAGAACGGCTCTCGACGCAGGTGCCGCAACAGACGCATTCTTCATGCCCGCAGGTACAGTCGCGCAACGTCCCGCTACACCTCTTGACGGGATGATCCGTTTTAACGCTGAAAACGATGCATATGAAGTCTATTCAACAACGGCTGTAGACTGGGTTGAAATAGTATCGGGCGGCGCAGTTGCAGGAGGTGTTGTCGGCAACGATACGGAAGTACAATTTAACAACGCGGGCGCACCGGGCGCAGACCCCGGGCTCACTTATGATCTGTCTACAGACACTTTAAGTGTAGGCAGCGTCATAAACGTTGGTGAAACAATTAACATCACGGGTGTAGCCGGTGCCGCACCAAGCTTCGCAAATCTCGACGATCTCGACGACGTCTCCGTTGCGGGACCAACAGATGGCTATTTGCTGTCTTATAATAGTGGTTCGGGCACATGGGTCGCACTCGATCCTTCAACCATTTCCGCTGCTATCCAAGACCGCATCCAAGATACTGGCGACGGCAATACATATATTGATGTGGATACTGATGATGCCGACGGCAACAACACTGTCTCTATCGTGACTGCAGGAACCGAGCGCGTTCATATTGAGGCCGCAGGCAATGTTGGTCTTGGCACAAATACGCCCGATGAAAAACTTGATGTTGTCGGATTTATTAAAGCACAACGAGACAATCCTTCATTAACTCTAGAAGACACGACTTGCGCAGGAAATGACTGTCAGTATTGGATTAGCTCTGAAAATGGAGGCTTGCTCTTCCGTAATGACGGAGACGGGGACGGCGCACCAAGCAACACAATACTAAACTTAAGCAATCAATCCGCCGGCGTGAATGCAACCCCTGATGGCTCATATGATTTAGACGTCAATAATGATTTGCGCCTTTTGGGTGATAACCCCCGCATAGCGTTCGAGGATACAATTGGCGGAATAACCGTAGACCGCTCTTACTGGTTACAAAACGAAAATGGTTCACTATTTTTAAGAAGAGACGTCGATGCAGATGGAGTTCCATCGGCAATTGTGATGTCTGTTGATGACGGTTTGGTCGGTATTGGAAAAGCCTTGCCGAATACCATCATGGATATCGAATATGCCGGCGGCACCGGTGCAACGGACCCCGCCACCTTAAGGCTCATGAACACAACCGTACAAGGCAGTGCGAAACTACAATTATTCGAAGCCAATGTCATTCAGGGTTTTGAAATCGAAAACTTCAGCAGCACGGACGGCGTGGTAAACTATCTCGCATTAAGAAGCTTCCCGAATAACGCGACGCCGATCGATATCATGCGCGTCGAACGCGATACGGGCCACGCAAAATTCGTCAACTCTCCAATTTCGGTTGGTGGTCCTGCTTCCTCAGTTGCACAGCTACAACTAATTGAAGATATAAACGACCCAACACCGGACGGCACCGTACTCGAATATGACGGTGTAGGAAATCTATTCCATATAAAATCAGGTCCCGGCGGCGTATTTACCGAACGCTTAACGCTTGAGCGCGATAGCGGTAATTTCGGCATCGGCACAACAACACCGCAAACACGCTTTGACATTAACGGCACGCTCAAAATTGCAGACGGCGGCGAAGCATGTGACGCCAACCGCGAGGGCGGCATTCGTTACAACGCAGGTTCGGACACCTTCTTCTTCTGTGCTACAGCAGCAAACGGTTGGGAAGCCATCTCGCTTGGCTCTGGCGTCACCGAATTGGATGATCTCAGCGATGTTATTACAGATTACACAACCACCTTTAACATGTTCCTCGGCGACGGCTCAGGTAATCTCGCAACAGGGGGCTTGAACATTGGTTTAGGACAAGACTCTCTGGCAAACCTCAGCACAGGTAACCGCAACATTGCCATTGGTGCAGGCGCACTCCTTGCGGCGGACGCCAATGACAATAACGTTGCGATCGGAACAGGCGCCGCTACAGCGCTCAACACCGGCCACAGCAACGTTGCGATCGGTCGTGACGCCCTACTCTCCGGTAACGGCGCATTCGAGACCGTTGCAATCGGTATGAATGCATTATCAAATTCAGGTGCCTCTGCGGATTATGGCGTAGCCATCGGTTATGGAGCAGCACAAGATACGGGCACAGACGGTAACGTGGCCGTTGGTCGTTACGCGCTGGGTAATGCGGGCGGGACAGCGGACAACCGAACCGCTATCGGTAATCAGGCACTCCGCTATACGAGCGGTGGAGGCAATGTTGCTTTAGGTGCTTCTGCGGGTTTGGGTGTAAGCGGAACCTCAACAGCATCAAACAGCGTATTCATTGGTAGTGACGCTGGTGTCGGAATCACAACAGGTAGCAGTAACATTTTTGTAGGTCGTTCATCCGGTGCAGCAACCACGACAGGCAACAACAACGTCTATATTGGCGATCTTGCCGGCACATCAAACAACTCTTCACAAAACACAACGCTCGGTTATCAAACCGGACAGAACATGACAGGCGGCTTCGGTAACACCTATCTCGGGTATCAAGCCGGCGTAACAAATGTTGATGGCGATGGAAACATCATGGTGGGTGTCGGCACTAACGCCCCAACTGTAAACACGAATGACTGGCTCAATATTGGTGACGCCATCGAAGCCGATATGGCAAACCGCGAAGTCTTTATAGACGCGCCTGCCGCCGCCCCCGCAGATGCGGACCTTAACAACGGCGCATGGACTCTCTGGCTCGACGAAGCAAACAATGAGTTCGAACTAAAAGGTAAACGCTCGGACGGCACAATCATCACACAAACCGTTGGCGTTTCAGCGGCGGGCTCAGTCAACATAGACGATCTCGGTGACGGCTATCACGACACAGCAACAGACTTTGACGGTGACGCCAGCGACAATGACGACAACATCGCTCTGGGCCATGAATTCCCTGCACTCGATGGAACAAACCCCGGCGCACGTAACACTGCATTGGGCGCTGGCGCGGGTGCTGCGATCACAATCGCAGACAACAATACTACTCTTGGTTTTGAAGCAGGCGTTGGTTTAACCACAGGCGATGACAACACCTATGTGGGACGCAGAGCAGGCGCAACCAACTTAACAGGTCGTCAGAATACGTTCATAGGCTCTGGTGCAGGTTCAACAGGCGCAGGCACAAACCCCCTATTTAACACCGCAGTCGGTCACAGCGCATTGCGCGATGTTGCCGGGAACAATAACTCTGCATTTGGTGTAAGCGCAGCTGTTAATACCGAAGGCGATGCCAACACAGCCATCGGTTCCAGCGCACTCTTCAGAAACACTACCGGAAATAACAACACGGCTATTGGTTTCCAAGCCCTACAAGGCACAACCAATGGAGATTTTGCGCATAACACAGCTCTGGGTGTGCGTGCGGGACAACTTATTGAAGCCAACGGAAACAACAATTTGCTTTTGGGGTATCAAGCCGGTGACGTTCTTACCACAGGCACAGACAACATCATTATCGGCTATGACGTAGACCCAACTTCAGCAACAGCGACAAATGAGCTAAATATCGGTAACACCATTTACGGTGATCTTTCACAAGGTTATGTCGGTATCGGTATCGCAGCACCTCTGGCAACTCTTCATATTGATGACAACAACCCGGATATTATTTTAGACGCGAATAGCCCCGGTTCCTTCCCGTCACTTCAATTTCGTCAGGACGGCGTTCTTAAAGCGGAGTTCGAATGGGGTAATAATGCGTTTGAAAACACGATCCTGAATTTGGATCCAGATGGTAATACAAATGGTGACTTCCTGATTAATGGCGGGTCAATTGGTGTCGGCACTGGTTCATCGCCGAACTCAACAGCCTTATTAGAACTGTCGTCAACGACACAAGGTTTCCTACCGCCACGCATGACGACAACCGATCGCGACCTAATAGGGTCACCCGCAACTGGCTTACATGTCTACAACACCACCACAAACACATACGATTACTATAATGGGGTTGGTTGGATTTCTTTCGCTACATCCGCAGGAGCTGGAGATCGCATACAAGACACTGACAACAACACTTTTATTGATGTCGACATTTCAGGAACCGGTGCTAATGACACTATAAGTTTTGCGAACAACGGATCAGAAAGTCTACACATTACCGCCTTAGGCGCTATCGGTATTGGAACATCAAACCCCGCACAGCTGCTCGAAATTGAAGGTGCTAATCCTACAGTCGTTATCGATGCTACTTCAGGAAACTCAGTTGTCGACTTTTATAACTCCGGATCATCTATAGCTGCGATTGGCTTTGACATTTCAGACTTAACAACAGCCATCGATTTTGATACATCAAATAGCGATCTGACAACATTTGCTCTTTCAGCAACGGGTCTCGCCTTACTAGAGATGGACACCAACGGAACCACGCGCATTGGTGGTACTGGTATATTGAACACAGACGCGTTACTTGAACTGTCCTCAACCACACAAGGCTTCTTACCTCCGCGCATGACTACCGCGCAAAGAGACAATATAAACGGAGGATCCCCGACTGCCGGCTTACATATCTACAACTCAACAACAAACACATACGATTACTATAACGGCAGTGCTTGGGTTTCCTTTGCAACGAGCACAGGCGCACTAGAAATTAATGATCTTACTGATGCGGAAAAAGACACCACAAACAACAACATGTTTATGGGTGAGGCTTATGGTAGCGCATTGGCTAACAACTCACAAAACACGGCTACCGGTATCGGTGCACTCAACTCATTAACAAATTCCGCAGGCGCAGGCGAAGGCGATGACAACACCGCCTTTGGCTATGAAGCATTGACCGCCTTACAAGACGGTGCTCAAAACACAGCAATCGGTTCAACAGCGGGCGACGCCATTACATCTGGTACGGATAACACGGTAGTGGGTTACAACGCTGCTGGAGCATTAACAACAGGCAATTCAAACATCATAATCGGTACAGGGGCGGATGTTACAGACCCCGGAGCCTCAAACGAACTCAACATCGGCAATACAATCTACGGTGATTTAACAAATAATTACGTTGGTATAGGGGTAGCGACACCTCTAACGCTACTACAGATGGAAGAAGACCTGGCGGGAGACTCAGTAGCCTCCATTACAAACAACAGCACTGACGCAGCCGCAACCTCAGTATTCGTAGCAACGACTGATGCAGGGTCATTGATTTCCGGAGTTCTCTCTATAGCCGGCGGTGCCGGAGCAGGAGTGTATAGCGATACAGCTGGTGGTCTATACCTAACCTCCGAACACGCGACAACAAGCGGTCTGACCCTTGAAACTGGAGCTACAGCCACTCCCCGTCTGGTTATCGACCACACTGGTAATGTAGGTATTGGTGATTTCTCCAGCGATACAATCGATAGCATAGTCCATGTTCAGTCTGGTGATATTCGTATAGATGGGGGTATTGGCAACGAGGCAGGCTGTATTCGCTTCAACGACACAACTAACCAGCTTCAATTCTCTAACGACTGTGAGGCTGGAACTCCAACTTTCACTGCATTCTCCACTCTTTGGACAGACCTCACAGGCGGTCGCATTCACTATGGAACAGCTGGCACAGAACAAGTCGGTATAGGCACTGCAACACCGGCGGTCTCGTTAGATGTTGCAGGAACCGATGCAGTTAAATTAGCAGCGGGAACTTCCGCACAACGCCCAAGCGGTCTAGACGGTATGATCCGTTTCAACAGTACTACAGACAGCTACGAGGTATATTCTTCAACAGCTAGTGACTGGGTCACCATCGTAAGCGCAGGAGTGATCGCGGGCGGCGGTGCAGGTGCGGATACGCAAGTCATTTACAATGACGGCGGCACGCTTACCGGCGAAGCAGCTTTTACCTATGATCAAACAAACAACACAGTCACAGTTGCAACAGTATCTGCAACAGACCGCATTTCTCTCACGCCAAAAACGTCTATAGGCACGCCAAATGGCTTAGCAATCAGTGATCTGTCGGATGTTGATACTTCTGGCGTAACAGACGGCCAATTGCTCGGCTACAACAATACATCAGGAGACTGGGAACCTGTGGCGGCAAGCTCTACTGGTCTCTGGACGGACAATACTACACACATCACCCGTGAAAGCATGCATATTTTAAATGCTGGGGAAACCATGACAACGGCTGGGTTTGATGGTGGGCCTGGCACAGGCTTATTCTGGTTCCCTGACCGACATGCCTTGCGCGCAGGAAATTCAACAGACACCTCTTGGGATACCGCAAATACAGGACTTTATAGCACGGCCTTTGGCGTGAGAACGCAAGCTAGCGGCCAAGCTAGCTTCGCAGCAGGTCTAGACACAACTGCGAGCGGAGCAGAAGCAACAGCTTTGGGGCAAAGTACAACAGCAAGTGGAACAAGAAGTACGGCTGCAGGTTTCCTATCATCCGCATCCGGTGAAGTTGCTGTTGCAATGGGACAAACAGCACAAGCGAGTGGAAACAACAGTGTTGCATTAGGGATGAGCGTCACTGCTTTTGGCACAGAAAGCATAGCTATAGGTAAAGACACTCAGGCTAGCGGCGCTAACAGCTTTGCTTTTGGTTTAGGAAATGCTGCTGGTGCCAACCCTGTCGTCTCCGCCACAAACTCATTCGGTGTTTTTATGGGTGACCAATCTGGTTATAACTTAGCAACCGCGAACCGTATGGCGCTTGTTGGCGGTGACTTATTGATTGATGACAACGGTACAGCAGGATCACAGGGGTGTATTCGTTACGTCGAAGGCACAGGCCTCCAATTTTCCAACGACTGCTCAACTTACACTGACATGGGCTCCGGTACAATCGGCGGTGCGGATACACAAGTTCATTTTAATAACGCAGGCGTTGAAGATGGAGATGCGGGCCTGACATATGTCGCGGCAAGCGATACATTAAATGTAGGCAGCACCGTAAATATTGGTTCTCTGGTCAATATCGGCTCCACAACAGGCGCAGCAGCTCCAACAGGTGCAACAAACACAGTCTCTCTTAATCTAGGCGACCTTGATGATGTTGGAGTTACAGGAGTAACAAACGGTCAGGCACTAGTTTACAACTCTGTCTCAGGAGACTGGGAAGCAGGAGCTCCTGCAGGCGGCGGCCTATGGACTCAAAACGTCAATGATATCTACTACAGCACAGGCAATGTTGGTATAGGGACAACAACCCCTGCTTACATGCTACATGTTGAGGATGGAGACATCGCCATCGGCGACACTGCTGACATTCCTAGAAAACTATTCATTCAGCGTAACGGCGCAATGGTTGGTAAGTTAAGTGCAGATGACAGTGACCTCACATTAGCAGCTATGAATGGTGAAGCCATTCGCATTACCCCCGACGGAGGCTTGGTCGATGGCGGAATTTATATACCGGATAGCGGAGATGTAGGTATTGGGACCACGAACCCCGCTGCTAGACTTGATTTAGGCGCAGGATCGACAGGACAACGCATGCTCGTCTGGCATAACAACAACACCAAAGGTGGTTTTGGTGTCGATATGACCGGAGATATATGGGAATTCAACATCTTCGGTCAAGCAAATGGATCTCTAGGGCATCAATCATTCGGCTTTGTGTCAAGTTCTGATGGTACAACCTATACTGAAGAGATGCGTTTAACAGAAACCGGATACCTTGGTATCGGCACGTCAACGCCTGCGAATGAATTAGAGGTTGCAGGAGATGTACGTTCCGACAGCCTGATCTTGAACGGTGTTGCCGGAAACGCACCAACATACGTCACGCCGACACTATCTTTGGACCAAGTCTCCGATGTCGACATAACCGGCGCAGCCAATGGTGAAGTGCTCTCGTACAACTCCACCTCAGGAAACTGGGAATCCTCAGCAAGCACCGGCGGCCTCTGGACAGACCTAGGTAGTGATCGCATACATTACGGCTCTGCAGGCACAGGACAAGTCGGTATCGGTACAAACAACCCAATCGCAAGTTTAGATGTTGTAGGAACAGTACTTTCACAAGCTACAGGAGCAGGGACAGCAGCTTCGCTAGGAAGCTTAACCGGGATTGTTTATCAAACTACAGCTTCATCTACTATAACAGATGTTTACGGGGCATCAGGAAGAATTGGTATAACCGATGGTACAATTACTAATGCAAAAGGAATTGAGGCTAACATTGCTAGTTTTGGTGGAACTATAGATAATGCTTACGGTATCCACATTGACTTCCCTGCAACGACAGGAACAATCACGAATAGATATGGGGTTTACATAGCCTCACCCAATGGTACAGCCACAAATGATTACGGATTTTATCAAGCCGGAACACAAGATAACTATCTAGCTGGCAATGTCGGTATCAACAACACTGCTCCAGATGTGGAACTCGACGTAACGGGTGACATCGAATACTCTGGCACAATTACCGATGTGTCCGATGCCCGTTTGAAAGACAACATCGAGCCTCTGAACAAACACGGTTCCCTGCTTGATCGTATCGAACAGATCGAAACCGTTAGCTTCGTAATGAAAGACGACGAAAACAAGCGCACGGAATTCGGTGTACTCGCACAACAACTCGAAACAATATTCCCCGAACTTGTCCATACAGCCAAGGATGAGATGGGAACAAAATCCGTAAACTATGTTGGTCTAATCGCCCCGATGATCGAAGCGACCAAAGAACTAAAAGACGAAAACGCTGCACTTAAAACCGAACTGGAAACAATACGCAGCGAACGCGAAGACGTTAAGGATGCCGTTACCAACCTGACCAAGCAAGTCGACTTACTCAACAAAGCCGCAGGTAATAAAGTCGAAAAAGCGTCATTTATACCGCTAGCGAACAGCTGGGTGCTCTTGCTGGTTGGCTTCTTAAGCGGACTGTGTATCGTATTGGCGATAACACGCAAAAATAACCAAGCCGGTTAAGGGGGACATCAAAATGGATACGCCCTCCTCCCATCTTTTAAAAAGACTCAGAGGCCTTATACAATCGGTTTGCGGTTTTCTGGCCTTACTAATTTTTTTATTTCCGAATAGCGTAAACGCCCAATGTGCAACTCCCACAGGCGTCGCCGGACAAATTATATTCAGCGAAGAAGATAACGTTCCCGCCTACTGCGATGGAACAAACTGGATAGGCACAGCGCATGTAGATGACCCATGTAAAAATTCTCCACTATCAGCAGGCACAACATGTAAAGACGGGTCAATATATGTAGGCCTCTCCCCAGACGGTAATTTACCCATGTACACAACCACCAAAGACGCACCTGGAGGAACTGTTTATGCATGGAACAATGGGAACGCTTCTGGCTATACAACGACAGGCGCTACAAGTCGCATCACAGGAGAAAGTAACACAGCTGTAATGGTTTCGCTCGATGCGGATAGTGTAACAGCCGGAGTACAACCACACCAAGCAGCCCAATATTGTGCTGATCTGGTCTCTAATGGGCATGATGATTGGTATTTGCCCTCAGAAGACGAGTTCGAAGTTTTCGAACCAAACTTTACTACAATAGGAGGGTTCGTAGCAGGTGGAGCATGTGCAGACAACTGTTATCATATCTCCGTTGAGGATACTCAGTCCTCATCACGTCTAATGCATAACTACGGTCCAAACTCAACGGCTATTACAGGCGGAGTAGTAAAACAAACCCTAGCAAATGTTCGTTGTGTGCGAAAAGAAGACCCACAACAAACTCAAATTGTGCCCTCCGGTCTTGTAGCTTATTACCGCATGGATGAAAACAGCGGCACAGCAATCACTGATTATAGCGGCAACGATTATGGCGCGACTGATAATGCAGTTGTATCGGCTCAAACTGGTGCGGTTAATACAGCCATAGATGGAGATACAATCACTTTAGATACCGATGATGTATTTGACTCCCTTACCGAAGGTACAATCTCCGCATGGATAAAATGGAACGGATCAGACGCGGCCGAGAGATCAGTCTTTAGTTTATACAATATCGCTCCTAACAGCTATTTTCAGCCGTTACAGATTGAAAATGGAGAAATAAAGTTATGGGGTTGCGGCACAAATTTCACGAGCAGCTCACAGCCGATTAAACCTGGACGATGGCATCACGTGCTCTACCATTCCGACGCAACCAACGGTCACAAAGTATATGTTGATGGTGTCGAGGTTAGATCAAGCACCGTTCACGCTTTTTTCAATAATTGCGATTCCGTTGGCAATGTAAGTAGTTATCGTATCGGCCATGCAGGTAACTTCGAACTATTTGATGGACCAATAGACGAATTTCGAATCTACAACCGTGTTTTGACAGAGGATGAAATTCAACAACTCGCCGACACAAAAGACGGCATTCGCTATAACAAAAACCATCGTAAACTCGAATATTTTGACGGCAACCAATTTGTATCGATGACTCCCGCCTGGCCTGAACCAGCAACAACAAAATCAACATATGACTGCGCCGAAACCGGCGATGTATGTTCCGACGGCACCGTTCGCGCAGGCACATCCCCTGACGGTAACATCGCGATGTACACCACGCGATGCAACCAAGGGCAAATTTGGGACGGTTCAACATGCACAGGAAGCGCCAGTTACTTTACATGGAACGAGCTGTTTTCACATACTGACTATACTGTAACTGGAGCAACAGACCCTGACGATGGTGACACTAACACGGCTCTGATCATCACTATCGATGCAGATGGTACAGAGCCTGGGGTACAACAGCACGATGCAGCGCAAGCTTGCACAGACTTAGTATCTAATGGACATAGCGACTGGTATTTACCTGCTATAAACGAACTAGAGGAAATGTATAACAACCGCGCAACAATAGGCGAATTCGAAAACGATGATTATTGGTCATCCACCGAATCTGCAACACACGCAACCTATAGAATTGACTTCTCTGACGGAGCTAACGGAGGTTCTACTAAAAATGGTGGTTACAATGTTAGGTGCGCACGAAAATCTGACCTAACAGCCACTGGTGCCGGAGGCCTCATCGGTCATTGGAAGCTCGATGAAACCTCCGGCTCTACAGCTTATGATGCTAGCGGCAATGGCCTCCACGCCAGCATGGGCAACGGCCAAACCGCCACAGGAAACAGTATTGTCGGCCCGGTCGGACCCGCAATAAACATAAATTACGGCGACAACCCTACTATTTTAGCCGCCCACTCAGGTGAGTTTGATATTACAGATCAAATCACACTCTCGGCGTGGGTACTAATTGGGCCAGGCACATCGTGGAAAAGAGTTCTAGGAAAAAATTCTGGCGTCGGTGATTATCTCTTGCAAATTTCTCCTACCAGTACGGATTTATGCCTAACGTGGCTCGGTGGCGCAACTAACTGTCTCAGTTTTACTTTTGACACGGAACGTTGGCATCATGTCGCAGCAACTTTTATAGACAGCTCTGACACGATCGAATTGTATGTTGATGGAACTAGTTTAGGAACATTAAATACTACAGATAGTTTCACACCTACTGGAAATGCAATAGGCATTGGTTCAACTTTCCCCCCGGATGCCGTTGATGATGCTCGAATTTATGATCGAGCTTTGGCATCAGGGGAAATTTTACAGCTTTACAATCTCGGTGCTCCAGTTGGAACTAGCACGGCTCTCCCCCAAGGATGCCCTAATATCGGTAATGTTTGCGACGATGGAACATACTATATAGGGCTATCGCCTGATGGATCTGTTCCAATGTTTGCCGCAAAAGAAGATGCTCCTACCGAACTCCCTTGGAACGATGACATATCAGGCTCAGAAACCAACACCGGTGCAACTGATGTCAACACTGGAGCTGCAAACAACAATTTAATCATTACGGTCGATTCAAATAGTTCACTTGCAGGTTTTCAAGAACATGCAGCTCCGCAATATTGTCATGATCTATATCATGCGGGAGCACATGACTGGTATCTACCTTCAAGAAACGAGCTTGGCAACATTTACAACAGCGGTCAGCCAATAGCAAATGTCTCAACAGGATGGCAATATTGGTCATCAACTGAAGCATTTTCTAATATCGCCAGAGCAAGAGACATGACCACAGGAAACGAACCGAATCGCGGTAAAAGCGCAGATCTAAAAGTTAGGTGCGTAAGAAAAGGACCAGCTCCGCGTTGTGCTAACCCGTATGGCTTAGAAGGCCAAATGATTTACAACACCAACGGCAATGTCGTGCAATATTGCGACGGCGCACGCTGGATTGCAATAGGAAAGGATAATTAGATAGATGATATTCGCGCGAACACATCGCAGATATATTTCGCGGACCCTAGGGATGTTCACGATGCTCTGCTGTATGATTGCCGCGCCATCCGCCCTCGCCTGCACCAACCCCGTAGGCAGTGCGGGCGATATTATCTATAACGGCGATGACAGCCTTTTATCTTACTGCGATGGTACAAACTGGATTGGTGTGCGTGGTAGCGGTGACCTTGCTGCGCCAGCGGTTGTACAGATTTCCGCGTTTACGCCTTCCGGCACCCCAGTTCTAATTCCCGGTGTACAACCCGGGAACGCCCTCGTTGTTCTTTTCAACAATCACAGTAGTGGAACTCGAACATGGCAGACAAGCGACGACGTCGAAGGCGTTTGGACCAATGAAACTCAACAAGACGGTCCTGACACGAGAGACACATACATAGCCTATTACTTAAACCACACAGGGGGTAATGTAACGGTCACAACAGAAACCGTCGCATTTTCTGAAATGGGCAATTACCGCGTATTTGAAATAGCAAACGCCAAAGCTTTCGACACGGATATAGGTTGGTTAACGTATCTGAATGCGGCAAATACAGACCCTGTTGTTCCGTTTTCACCGGGCATCAACACGCCAAAAAAATCAATCACGTTGATGACCCTACAAAACGGCGCGGACGCAGGCAGTCATACCTTCACTGAAAGTGGCTGGGTTGAAGCCCATGACAATAACAGCACAATGATGGGCTACCGCATAGACCCGGAAGGCGCTACGGGCATAACAGGAGAAGTGGATGTGAGTACGGCGCGGAGTGTAGGCGTACTGGGTTTAACATTAAAAAATATTCCTGCTTTAAAATTCGGTCTCATCGGCCATTGGAAACTCGATGAAACCAGCGGCACAACTGCGCTGGACAGCTCATCGCTAGGAAATGACGGCACGATGCAAGGCGGTTTGAGCGGCGCCAATGACAGCGTAACCGGCAAAATCAATACGGGCTTGGATTTTAACGGCGCTAACGATTACATTAATATTGGCACTGTTGCATCGAACGTGAATAAAGCCGAAGGCACCATATCAACATGGATCAAAAGAGACTTTCCTGACACTACCACGCTCTACCACACTGCCTTTGCAGTAGGGTTTAACGACAACAATAGAATCGAAATTTTTTATGACCCGTTTACAGATGATTGGTGGATTTACTACAGGGCTCAAGCTGTAGACCAACAAGTCAGACTTGCCGCGAATGTAATTCCAGCAGATGAATGGGTTCACGTCGCCGCGAGTTGGAGCAAGAATGACGATGAGCTGAAATTTTACATTAATGGTGTTCAAAGTGGCAGCACTGCGACAGGCCTCGGCACCATGGCGACAAATGATTTTTCTATTGCTCGCATCGCAGGCTCAGTTTTTTCATCTTGCTCCACATCTTGTTTTATAGACGGCAAAATGGATGACGTTCGCCTTTACAACCGCGCGTTATCCGCAAACGAAATTCAATCTCTCGCCGCCGCCTGTCAGGAAGGCAGCATGATCTATAACGCCGACAATCACGTGCCGCAATATTGTGCGGGCAACGATAACTGGGTCGCGATGGGCCCGATACGCGACGGCATTGACAGCGGTCTTCTCGGTCATTGGAAGCTGGATGAAACCAGTGGCACCGTCGCGGGTGACGCTTCGGGAAACCTTATTAACGGAACATTTTCCGGCGATACCGCGGTTAACTCGGTCGATGGAAAAATATCAACGGCATGGACCTTTGACGGCACAGACGATGAAATACAAATCAATAACAGTCCTAATTTTACTCTGGACGCGGGAGGATCATACTCTTTCTGGATAAACTATGATGCAGCTGCATCAGGCGCTCATCGCGTATTCAGCATCGGAGGCTCAGCTGATATATTTATGCAGCTCAACGCAACTGGATACGATATGAGACTGCGTGATGGTTCGAGTGTCGGCTGCATAGTTAACAACAACGCAAACAGCCTTAGAGATAGTGAATGGCATCACGTAACCATCACACGTGCTCCTTCCGGCTTATGCAATGTCTATATTGATGGAAACGCTGATCAAACTGGCACAGGCGGAAATACAACGATTACGCCTACCGGCAGCTTATGGATTGGATCGGCTGGTGGTTTTGAACGTTTTGACGGCGCTATCGACGATTTTCGCATATACGACCACGAACTATCCAGTGCCGAAGTTTTAGCGCTTTATGAATTAGGAAATAATCAAGACAGCGGGCTCGTCGGCCACTGGAAACTGGACGACCTCAGCGGCACAACCGCAACAGATTCCAGCATCAACGCAAACAACGGCACACTTAATAACTTTCCTGCAAACCCTGCCTGGACATCATCAGGACAAACCGGAGGCGGTTTGAAATTTGAAGAACTGAACGATGTGGTCACAGTTCCAAACGATGCTTCTTTAAATTTAACCACTGAAATAACCTTGGCAGGTTGGTTTAAATTCGACACTTTCTCTAATTATAGTCGCCTTTTGGGAAAGACCGCGGCAAATGGTTATATTTTACAGGTAAGTGATTCACAACGCGTGTGCTTTACCATTTTCGGGGTAAGCTCAAACTGCGGAACGGCGCAAATCACAGCGGGGCAATGGTATCACCTCGCAGGGACATATGATGACAATAGCGATACAATTCTAACTTACATTAATGGTGTCCTGGACGACACAATCACGACGACAGATACCATTAGCGCATTAAGCGCAAATGTAAAAATTAATGACAGCGATCCCAACGGCTGGATCGGAACGGGTGACGATATGCGCATCTACAACCGCGTTCTATCAGCCACGGAAATCGACGCCCTCTACAAACTCGGTATCGGCAATTGCACAAACCCTGTCGGCAAGGAAGGTGACATCATCATGGGCGACATCGACCCCGGCGTAGGGACTGACAATGCTCTCATATATTGCGACGGTGTCAGCTGGCAAGCTGTTGGAAAATCACTTTAAGGATAAGAATGAACTATAAACTCGGTACAATTTTAAAAGGACTATCCGGCGCCCTAATTCTGGCTGTCGTTTTTGCTGCGCCTACAGTCTCTTTTGCACAAGACATCACCACAGGTTTAGTCGCGCATTACAAACTCGACGAAACCACCGGCACGACGGCCGCAGACAGCGTCAACAACAATGACGGAACAATGAACAGCGGCTTAGATGCCGCTAACGACAACACTGGTGGTAAAATCGGCACCTCGCTAAACTATGACGGCATTGACGATGCCATTAGCCTAGGCTCACCTGCCTCCCTCGACAACATATTTACTGGCGGTGGAAATATTTCTTTATGGGCTAAGCTCAATAATAACGGTACGCCTGCAACCAGATTTATTGATAAAAACACTGCTAACAATGGCTGGCTTTTCGGTATTGATAGTGGATATGTGATATTTACCAGAGCTCACTCAACTACGAATGGTGAATGGCGGACACCTATAGGAAGCTACCCTCTCAATGAATGGGTTCATTTCTCCGTAAGCTATGATGAAGGAAGCATTACAAATGACCCCACAATTTATATTAACGGCGTTTCGCAAAGCCTAACTGAATTTCAAACGGCAGCAGGCAGTGTAGACGATGACTCATCCGAAGCCATAACGCTTGGGAACAGATCAAGCTTAAATCGAACACTCGATGGCAGTATAGACGATGTTCGTATATACAACCGCGCATTATCAGCAGAAGACATCGCAGTTCTTGCCGCGGGCACAACGCCTGGTGGTATACGATACAACAATAAGAGTGAAGCCATAGAATATCACTCAGGCACTGATTGGGTCCATGCGGGTCTGGGCTCCTATTCACCTAATGCAGTCACATTTGATGGAACTAATGATTATCTTGCAACCCCCATGCCTCTCACAGGCGTTATAGACTCTAAAAAAATCACTGGCAGCTTCTGGATGAAAACTCAACCAGGTTTAGATAACCGCCGTGTTATGAATGTAGGCGGCACCACCGACCCCATGGTACTCAACATCAGTAATACTGATAGATTTCGTTTTCGCATAGGAGATGATAGTAATACTGGCCACATTGTTAATATTGTCACAGCAAACCAAATCGTCACTGGAGAGTGGCAACACATAATATTCAGCTTAGATACCAGTAGCACATCTAGGCGTCACGTTTATGTCGATGGCACGGCCGCAACATTAAACATTGATGCATGGGTTCCGGACTCCTTAATGGATTTCGACGGTGGGACAGAATTGTTCGTAGGACAGCAAAATGGTGGCACCTTTATGTTTGAAGGAGATCTTGCTGATATTTGGCTAGATTACGGTACCTACATCGACCTTTCCGTCGCGGCCAACCGACGTAAATTTATCTCAGCAACTGGAATGCCGATGTATCTCGGCCCGGATGGAGGATTACCCGTCGGTAAATCACCGGATATTTTCTTAAGCGGTGATACTGCCGGCTGGCACACTAATAAAGGCACAGGCGGCGGCCTGACAGAAAACGGCGCATTGACAGAAGCTGCCGGATACCCCGGAGAAGATCTGCCCGCCTTCACGCTTATCGGTAGCCCCTTTGCAACGAATAGCGCAGAAAAAGCCATTGCACGCCTTACAAACAACACTGTAGCACTCACACAAGACACAACCGACACACTTATAACTCTCAGTTGGGATGGATCTAACTGGACGCAAGTCGGAAATGCACTGTCATTACCTACAGGCATGAATAATAACGGTATGACTGCGCTTGATAGCCAAACTGTAGCGATCGTTGATAATACGCTTGGTATTCGTACTTACGGTTGGGATGGGACCGACTGGTCCCAGACCGGAAATACATTCACAGGAACAAACGGTCCTGCTGCCGCCACAACTCTGAACGAAACAACCATAGCTGTTGCAGACTCCACAAACAATTTACGCACATATAGCTGGGATGGAACGGATTGGTCACTTGTGGGAAGCACACTCTCATTAGGAACGATTGACAGACCAGCACTGACCACATTGAACCCCAACACAGTGGCTTTCGCAGACAATAACGCACGATTAGAGACCTACAGTTGGGACGGCTCTACTTGGACAAAGCTTGGCAATACGCTGACGATAATAGGCGCCGGAAGACCGGGCTTAACAACAATCAGCTTAAACGAGGTTCTGCATAAAGACAGTACTTTGAATGTAATGCAGCTATATCGCTGGGACGGCACAGATTGGATAGCGATTGGCGACCCGACAAGCGTCAGCGGCGGACAGCCTTTTATGACCACCATATCGCCTTACAAAGTAGCTTACACAGACACCAGCGCAACTGGTGTGCGAACTTTTCATTTTGCACACTGCTCAAACCCCACCGAACCCAGAGGGTCGGTACTATACAACACAGACCAACAAGTCATGCAGTATTGCAATGGCGTTGATTGGGTTGCTATGGGCCCTGTAGGCGGCACGGCAGGAAGTGGATGTTTTCATCCAAGTGGAAATGCTGGCGATTTCATCTGGAATGAAGATTACAGCGTCCTCCAATATTGCAACGATGACGATTGGATTGGCGTCGGTAATAACAATGGAGATCTCACCCTCCCTGATCTTGTCGGCCATTGGAAATTGGATGAAACCAGCGGCACTATAGCCCTAGATAGCTCCGGCAATGGCAATGACGGTACAATGCTAGGAGGCATGGACGCGAGCTCAGACAGTATTGCTGGCGTAGTCAACACAGCTCTCGACTTTGATGGAAATAACGACCGTATCGAGATTGCAGATGACACCACCTTAAAGCCGAAAAAAATTACGTTTATGGCATGGGCTTCTGGAGATAGTTTCGGTAATGTTGGACATGTACTTGATAAGCAAGCCCCGGGAACTACGGGGTATGGTTTTTGGGAAGATTCCGGTCAGATTAAATCTTTTATTTCTGTAGAAGGATCATGGAGTAGCGTAGATGGCCCAATACTAAACACATCTCAGTTTTATCATCTAGCTGCGACATATGACGGAACAACGCATAAACTCTATGTTGACGGAGCACTTTATGACACCCATACGGTCACTGGCAGCATCAGCCATTCTAACAATACCCTGAGCATAGGACGCGAAGATGATACAACTTGCTGTGAATGGGATGGCCCCATCGACGATGTTCGTATTTATGGCCGTGCACTCTCTGCTGCCCAAATATTAGAGGTATATCTAACTGGAATGCCGGTTACGGAAGAAATAGAAAGTTACGAAGACTGGTCTTCGGGCACTGCTAACAACGACCCTCCTGACGGATGGAACATTACAGTCAACAGCCCAACAAGCCCTGGTGATTTTCTGCGCAGGAGCGATGCCTCTGACGCTGGAGGAAACACACGGGGAACACCATTTAACACTGATAGTTTCGGGATATATGTATATGTAGAAAGCAGCACAGGATGCATTTTTGCATGCCCGCCCGCGCCTCCTGCGGACGATATTTATATTGAACGTACCTTAGATTTCACTGGCTTTAATACTCTAGCCATAGATCAAACAGGAGATATTTGTGGAGGGGGCTGCTTCGGAGGCGGCTTTGATTTGGTCATCTACGTAGATGGAATAGAATTATATAGAGGCCAACCAGGCTTTGGAAACACCGTAAGCGTAGATATCAGCACATTTACTGGTACAAATACGATTAGGTTGGCCTTTGAAGGCATAAGCGGCCCAGACAGCTTTTATGGCGCTTACTATGATAACTTTAGACTGGAACCATAACGAAAGAAAATTTTTTTGATAATACAAACCACAGCAATACAAAAAATATACCGCATCATGTTAATGACGCTGGTTACATTTGCTGTACCTACTTTTTCGTCCGCTCAAGATACCACCTCCAACCTCGCAGGCCATTGGACACTAGATGAAACAGCCGGAACGACAGCGGCTAACAGCGCTGGTTCCATTGACGGCACCATGAATGGTGGGTTGAATGCTGGAACAAACTCTGTCTCTGGTCAAGTAGGCAGGGCCTTGAATTTTGATGGCATCGACGACTATATCAACATTGCCGAAGATGCGGCCTGGGACACGCCACCCCTTACAGTGTCATTTTGGGTAAAGCTTGATACCCTTCCCTCAATAAGCGGTGAACAAGCAACATTAGTGATCAAAAGACATTCGTCTCTACCTTGGTATACCTGGAATATTCTTGTGCATCACACAGGTCCTGACGCTGACAAACTCTACTTTTCTATGAATGATATAACCTCAACATTGCACGTAGTAGCATCTGATAACACTCTTAATATAAACCAATGGTACCATGTAACAGCTGTAATAACGCCAAGTCTCGGTGCATATCTATACGTTGACGGCATTTTACAAGCAGACAGTGAATTATTACCAAGTATAGGGGATTCTGACGACAGCCTACGTTTTAGCAACGTAAGTAATCGTCTTGATGGCCAACTGGACGACGTTCGATTTTATAGCCGGGCATTGAGCGCTGAAGACGTCAATGCACTCTACCTTGGGGGACCCGGCTCTATCATCTACAACCATACAAACAATGTCATGCAGTATAATGACGCCACAGACTGGATCGCGATGGGTAAAGAACGCTATGTTCCCAATGCTGTAAATTTTGACGGCACCAATGATTACCTCACCCGAGGCGGTGACCTAACAGGAATCACAGACGGCAAGCAAGTTACGGGCAGTGTTTGGTTCAGACGAACAACATTTGGCTTAGGCGAAGTTGATGAAATTTATCAATCCGCAGGCGCAGCATTCAGAATTACGATAGACGTGAGCGACCGTTTGAGAGTAATCGGAGAAAATGCGGCAGGCACACAAATCTTATCCTCCATAGGACCAACCATTACCGACAATAACTGGCATCATTTAGTTTTCAGCATAGACATGGCCGACCAACCGAATTCGTTCATATATCTTGATAACACTGATGTTACAGGTTTCAGCATATTCACTGATGATGTTTTAGACTTCTCAACTACAGCCCATGCAATCGGAAGCAACGGAACAGCCGCCAATATGCTTAACGCTGACCTTGCTGATTTTTGGCTCGATTTCGGAACCTATATCGACCTCTCTGATGCGGATGATCGTGCAAAATTTATCGATGCCTCAGGAAACCCTGTAAATCTGGGAGCAAGCGGACAGGGAGCCTTGGGTATACCTCCTGATATATATCTGTCTGGCGAGACCAATAACTGGCACACCAATAAGGGCTCAGGCGGTGGCTTTACCGAAAACGGTGCCATAACGGACGCAACAATCGCTCCTAATGACACAATAAAAAACTGGCTGCAGGTCGGCAATGCTCTTAACCTTGCCGGCAGCGGGCGCCCCGGGCTAGCCGCGCTCGATTCAAACACCGTCGCTTTCTTTGATTCAACGAATGACAATTTAAC
>CAYGQG010000018.1:0-19639 GCA_964351955.1 uncultured Micavibrio sp.
ACGAAATACCTGTGAAGTTCGAACAGACCGAGCTTTATACCGCGCGTTGGGTTGCGGGTGATGCACAAAAACTAAAGAAATTCACAGACAGTAACCAAAGCGCAATCGCGAATGATCATGACGGTGATCCCGTCTTCCTTGCTCGTAATGCGTGGCATTTGGATGATGCGCGTGAGAAAAATCCCGATATTGAATTTAAATCGACGAAGTAAATTTAAGGTTCGTCGACCGTAAGTTCAGGCGTTATGCTCATGCTCTCCGGTTCTTCGGCTGTCTCTTTGACCTCAACTTCAACCTCGGCTTCAACTCCGTCTTCAACTTCGGTTTCTTCGCTGCCTTCAGTTTGTGCGGCCTTTTCCTCTTCAATCTTTTTATCCTGCATACTGTACCGTTTAAATGCGGTCACATTGTTCAGAACACTGATGATGTTTGAGTATTGGTCGGTCCACGCTTTCACGCCATCGCGCTTGATACCTTCGCTCCAGCCACGGGCTTTCAGGTTGTCGATCAGGTCTTCGTTGTAGCTCATGGTAAAGAAATGCGCCGGGTAATACCTGATCTCGCTCTCTCCCAAGGTGCCGCCGTCTGAAATATGCCCGATCGCGGGAATGCCGATTTCTTCGGCTATTTCTGTGACAACAGGCTCGAGATCGATGTAGTTGTTAGAGATGTTGAACGTCACCGCACCGGTATCTTTTAGCTTGCTGATATAGAGCTCGATCGCTTCTTTGGTCATGATGTGAACGGGGATATTGTCTGAACTGAACGCATCTCCGACAATCACGTCATAGGATTTGTCCGGCTTGTCTTCGATCTTCAAACGACCGTCCCCAAGGATAATTTCATACGGGCTGCCGCAATCACGCAGGAAGGTGAAATATTCGGGGTTCTGCGCAACTTCCGCAACATCAGCATCAATTTCATAAAACTCGAAACTCCGATCATCCTTGGTAAAACAGGCCGAAACCCCGATCCCGAGGCCGAGCACACCGACTTCTTGTGGTCCGGCTTTATCGTCGTAAAATTCAAACACTTGGTTAATCGGACTGGCATCGCTGTAATACGAAAGCGGCGTGAGCTTGTATTGCTCTTCCAAGGCTTGCGATCCGTGATTGGTCGTCCCATGTAATAAAATACGTTCTTTATTCTTGGTGTTCACCACTTTGATAACACCAAAGAAGTTACGGTCGCGATGGATGATATCGGTGAAGCTATGTTGCCCCCATTCAAACCCAAGCGGGAAGAGCGCGAGCAGATAAGCCAGCGATAATCCGAATAACCAACGGTCTTTTGAGAGGAATAACAGCGGTAGAATTAAAACCAACGCCGATAGTTTAAGCAAAATCTCACTCGGAATACCGAAGGCGAATAAGCCGACAATCATCACGGCAACCACATAAAAGGTTTTGTTTGTGAAGAACCCGTCAACGCCTTGCGCTTTGAACGCTTTTGAAACCTTGTCGATTACAACGCTTAGTTTTTGATCAGGATCATCGTGGTAGCGCACAAAAATACACATCACGAGAACAAGTACATACTCGATAGGCAGAACCAAAAGTTGCGGCGCGATGATCGCGTTAAACACGCCGCCAAGCGCCCCGCCAATTGACATGATCAGATAAAACTCGGTCAGCTTGTCTGCTGTCGGACGGGCGTTGGCCAACGCTGTGTGGCATAACATTGCGGCAACAAAGAACAGCACAAGATGCAGGATGATCAGCAAGAACGGATTAATAACGCCAAAATACGTGCCCAATATTTGCCCGATCATCACAATCAATGTGATCGCGAATGCTTTGTTCAAAAACGGCTCGCTAAACAGGGGTTTGCGTGCAAAGACGAAGATGAACGTGCTGACATAAATCGCCAGAGGCATAATCCAGAGCAACGGCACGGATGCAATATCGGTGGTGATAAATGTTGTGACACCAAGCATCAGAGACGACGGTATAAATGCCAAAATCAGCCATTTCAGGCGTAGCGCCCAAGTAACATCTTGAATGCCGATGCTTGAATCTGTTGATGCATCTGCTGCAACGTCATCTTTGGCTTTTGCTCCGCCATGCTTCCACAGCAATAGCAAGGACAGCACCATGAACGCGATCAGCGCGAAATACCCGTACATCCATGAATCAAATTGAACGGTAAGGTTCATCAACGGTTCAATAATGAAAGGATAGGCCAGCAGCCCTGTTATAGAACCGAGATTGCTCGCGCCGTATAGAAAGTATGGGTTATGCGCATCGGGGTGATCAGTACGGGAGAACCAACGCTGCACCATCGGCGCGGACCCTGCGAGCACGAAAAACGGGCCGCCAACGGTAACGGCCATTAACGAAAGCTGCCACAAGGTTGGGTCGCGATCGACAGGCGGTGCCCATCCTTCGGGAATAGCAAACGGTAACACACCGACAAACACCACCAGTAAAATGATGTGTAATATGGCTTGTATGCGCGGGCTGAGTATACGGCTCGATCCGTGCGCATAGGCATATCCGCCAAGCAAACACATCTGGAAGAACAGCATAGCTGTATTCCAGACCTGCGGCGTTCCGCCGAGCAAGGGCAGAATCATTTTCGAGAACATGGGCTGAATTGAAAAGAGCAAGGTCGCGCTGATCAATAACGTAAGGGCGTATATGGGTATGTATAAACGTATCATGCTTTGAGTTTAACGATTCTATGCTGAAGTGCAGAGTGAATTTGCCGTAAATACCGAGTTTTCCCTGATTTTCATCGTATTTGCCTTGAATTTTAAGGCTCTAGGTGCCATATAAGTCACGCAAACAAAGGGTTCTTAAAAAGAATGAGCGTCTCAGAAGAAACCATCCAAACCGTCAGCGACATGGCCGGCAAATACGAAGCCGGTTTCGTGACTGATATCGAAAGCGAGAAAGCACCTAAAGGGCTTTCCGAGGATATCGTGCGCTTTATTTCGGCGAAGAAGAAAGAGCCTGAATGGATGTTGGAATGGCGTTTAAAGGCCTATCGCCGTTGGCTGGAGATGCCTGAGCCGCAATGGTCAAAGGTCGATTTCCCCGAAATAGACTATCAGGACGCATATTATTATTCCGCGCCGAAAGGGTCGGGCGATGGCCCGCAAACACTGGCTGACGTAGATCCCAAATTACTCGAAACGTATGAAAAGCTCGGTATCCCTGTGCGTGAACAAGAGATTCTGGCTGGCGTGCAAGAGCGTGCTCCCGTCGCCGTTGATATGGTGTTTGATTCCGTATCTGTCGCTACGACATTCAAAGAAAAGCTTGGTGAAGCAGGGGTTATCTTTTGCTCGATATCCGAAGCTATTCAAAACCATCCTGAATTGGTGAAGAAATATATCGGCTCTGTTGTACCTGCTGCCGACAACAAACATTCATGCCTGAACAGCGCAGTTTTTACTGACGGAAGCTTCGTATACATTCCCCCCGGCGTTCGTTGCCCGATGGAGCTGTCGACCTATTTCCGCATCAACGACCTAAACACCGGACAATTTGAGCGTACGCTGATTATCGCCGATAAAGGTTCATACGTATCCTATCTCGAAGGGTGTACAGCCCCGATGCGCGATGAAAACCAACTCCACGCCGCTGTGGTTGAGTTGATCGCTCTCGATGATGCAGAGATCAAATACTCCACCGTACAAAACTGGTATCCGGGTGATTTTGAAACCGGAAAGGGCGGTATCTATAACTTCGTAACCAAGCGCGGCTTGTGCGAAGGGCGCAACTCCAAGATCAGCTGGACACAAGTTGAGACAGGCTCGTCCATCACATGGAAATACCCGTCATGCATTCTCAAAGGAGATAATTCACAAGGCGAGTTCTATTCCGTTGCAATTACTAACGGTCGTCAACAGGCCGACACTGGTACGAAGATGATCCATATTGGCAAGAATACAAAGAGCCGTATCATCTCGAAAGGGATCAGCGCAGGACGGTCCGACAACACGTATCGCGGTATGGTTAAAATCTTGCCTAAGGCCGAAGGCGCACGGAATTTCACGGTGTGTGACTCGCTCTTGATTGGTGATCTATGTGGTGCGCATACTGTGCCGTATATCGAAAGCCGTAATAAATCCGCCAACCTCGAACACGAAGCGACGACATCGAAAATCGGTGAAGATCAGCTGTTCTATTGCATGCAACGCGGCTTAAGTGAAGAAGAGGCGATCGCTCTGATCGTCAATGGTTTTGCTCGCGAAGTGATGCAGAAACTCCCGATGGAGTTCGCTGTCGAAGCGCAAAAGCTGGTTGGTATCTCGCTCGAAGGCAGTGTTGGCTAAGTCGCTTCAATGGCTTTTTTAGGCGGCCAGAAAAAGAAACGATCTTCTTTCGCCGACCATGTCAGGTTCTTGCCCCATTGTTTCCAGCCTACGAATTTTCCTTTGAACGTCGTCGACGCGAGGTAAATCTCGATCACAAAAAGATCAAACATCCAACTCACCATGCTTTGCATGACCTTAATCGAAATCGGCTCCATCATGTCGTATATCCCGATCCAGTGATAAGTCACGTTAACGTGAATAAAGGCAAAGCTCATCGCATAGCTGCGCATCATCCATCGGCGGTGCGCGATAAAGTTTTTGTTTCTGGCCGCCATAAACCCGAACCATGTAACGGTGAACCATATAACCGCCATAACCGTAAATCCGGTTTGTGGTATCGGGTTTGCCTTTGACATAGCCAGAGGAATGACCGTGATCGCGCTGTAGAAAACACCATAAACGTAAAACGTACCGAGCTTTCGGTGAAGCTTTGGGTTGGCTTTCAATAGCCCTCTGTAAAATAGTAACGGTCCGAGAATGATGCACGGCACCGCGGCGATCATATGGCTGACCAACAAAAGATCGTTGATCCGCATAAACCCGTCCAGAAACGGGGTCGCTAGAGTCGGTTTGTCGTGAATAACCCTGTGCAGCACATGAAGCGTATGCATGAACGGAACGTATAAGACATACAGCCCCGCCATCATCAAGAAAATCATGACGAACGGTGTAGATCTGAAAGACTCAAAAGACTCTTTTAGTGATTTTTGTTGTGTGTCTTTGCCGGAGTGACTACCCATGCGACCAGTCTACATGAGCGTGTTTTGGAGTTAAATCGTTTTGAGGTAAATTGACCAAAAGGTGCGGGATATATTTGCGACGCAACAGCTATGGATGCGGCTCGAATATGAGTGTACACTTAGACTTTATTTTGAGATGGAGAAAATAAATGGAAGAAATTTTTACAAAAGCAGGCCTCTTGGTAAACACGGACCCGTTTCTGGTGTTTTTTGGCAGCTTTTATATGGTTATCGGCCTGTCTATGTTTTTTGCTAAAAAACCATGGGAAGAATTCATGGAGCTATTCGCCGAGAAAGAGGCTATCAGCTTGATTTTAGGCGTACTTATCCTACCTATATCCCTGTTCATTGTGGTGTTTTACAACGACTGGACCAGCCTTGCCTCAATAATTTTGATGGTTACGGGCTATTTAGGGTTTGTAAAAGCGGTCATTTTACTGCTAAAGCCTTCTATCGTGCAGGCTACGGTGAAAAGGAAGTTTGTACAAAAATGGCTATGGCTTGACGGCATTTCGGGGATTCTCCTCGGCGGAGCCATGCTGCTTTTATAAATAGGGATAGTAATGATTAAAATTAAAGACCTTTGCGCGCATGTCGAAACAGACGACGGCGACGTTGAGATTTTGAAAGGTATCACCCTCGACATTCCTGCGGGCGAGGTGCATGCGATCATGGGCCCGAACGGTAGTGGTAAATCCACACTGTCATACGTGTTGGCAGGCCGCGAGGATTACGAGGTTACTAACGGTTCAATCGAACTGGAAGGTGAAGACTTGCTTGAGCTTGAGCCGGAAGAGCGCGCTGCGGCGGGATTGTTTCTGGCGTTTCAATACCCTGTGGAAATCCCCGGGGTAAATATGAGCACATTCCTCAAAACCTCCATCAATTCAATCCGCAAGCAGCGCGGCGAAGACGAGCTGGATGCTCTGGCGATGCTGAAATTGATCAAGCAAAAATGCGCTGATCTCGGTATCTCTGATGAGATGATGAAACGCGCCGTTAATGTTGGTTTTTCGGGCGGAGAGAAGAAGCGTAACGAAGTGCTGCAAATGGCGATGCTGGAGCCGAAATTCTCGGTTCTGGATGAAACAGACAGCGGTCTGGACATCGATGCCCTCAAAATCGTAGCTGAGGGCGTGAACTCCATGCGCTCCCCTGAACGCTCATTCCTTGTTATTACCCACTATCAGCGCTTGCTGGATTACATCAAGCCGGATGTTGTGCATGTCATGGCCGGCGGCAAGATCGTAAAGACAGGCGGCCCTGAACTCGCGCATGAACTCGAAGAAAAAGGCTATGCCGAATTTCTGGAGGAGGCGGCATAGTCATGCCTCAAGCGTTAAACATCAAAGACCTGCCGACCCCTAAAGTCGAAGAATGGAAATACACAAATCTTGGCCGCGCTTTGCCCGCCAATCTCGCTGTGGCTGAACAACCGCAAGAGATTGTTATCCACAAAACTCGTGGAGAAGTCTGTGAACAACCAGAGGACATTGTGTTCACAGGTGCCGAAGGCCAGCACACACAGCCATGTTTAAAGATCACCTTGGAAGAGGGGGCGCAACTCACGCTTATCGAACGCCATAGCGGTGATGGCGCATATTGGAAGAACATGGTGACCGAGATCACTCTCAGCCCGAACGCTAATTTACAGCACATACGCCTGCAAAATGATAACGAACAGGCCGTTCATACCAACTTGGTGCATATAAAGGTCGATAAAGATGCTGTTTATAACGGTTTCTCTCTCAATATGGGCGCAAAGCTCAGCAGACACGAGATTCATGCCGAAATTAACGGTCAAAACAGCGAGATTTCGTTCAATGGCCTGAATATGTTGAGTGGCGAGCAGCATGGCGACACCACTATCTTGATCGAACACAAAGCCCCGCATTGCCGTTCGAACCAGTTTTACCGCACGTTGCTGGACGATCAATCGCATGGCGTGTTCCAGGGGAAAGTACACGTACATCAGGAAGCACAGAAAACCGACGGTTACCAGCTTTCGAACGCGTTACTGCTCTCGACGGATGCGGAAATGGATACCAAGCCGGAGCTTGAGATTTATGCCGATGACGTGAAATGCTCACACGGTGCAACCACCGGTCAGCTTGATGAAGAGCCGTTGTTCTATTTGCGTCAACGTGGGTTGAGCGAGGCACAGGCGCGTTTGCTGCTTGTGCAGGCTTTCGTGGATGAAGTTGCGGAAAAGGTTGAAAATGAAAGCTTCCGCAACGAGATACTGGAGGCGACACACACATGGTTGCAGACAGCACTCACAGAATAATGGCCGATTTCGCCCAAATACGTGCTGATTTCCCCGTTTTAAATACAAAAATGAACGGCAAACCCATCGCATTCCTTGATAGCGCCGCAAGCGCACAAAAGCCGCAGGCGGTTATCGATGCTATGAATACCGTGCTAACAAGCGGCTATTCCAACATCCATCGCGGTCTTTACAGCATTTCACAGCAGCTTACGGCTGATTTCGAAGACGTACGCACCAAAACAGCTGCGTTTATAAATGCTTCCAGCGAAAAAGAGATCGTTTTTACGAGAAACTCGACCGAAAGCATTAATTTAGTTGCACAATCTTGGGGGCGTACACACCTAAAAGCAGGTGATGAGGTTATTTTGTCCGAGATGGAGCACCACGCCAATATCGTGCCGTGGCAAATCCTCGAACAACAAATCGGTATTAAAATCAAAAGGATAGCTGTTCTCGAAGATGGGACGCTCGATATTGAAGGCTACAAGGCCTTATTGACCGACAAAACCAGAATGGTGGCGGTCGCGCACATATCGAATGCGCTCGGCTCAATCAATCCTGTCAATGAAATCATACAGATAGCGCATGGTTTTAATGCTGATATCAAAACATTGATCGATGGTTCTCAAGGCGTTGTGCATTTGCAGGTAGACGTACAAACGCTCGATTGTGATTTCTATGTCTTTACCGGCCATAAACTCTATGGTCCCTCGGGCATCGGCGTTCTCTACGGTAAGTATGATGTTCTGGACACAATGCCTCCGTATCAGGGCGGTGGTGACATGATCGAACGCGTCAGCTTCGATGGTACAACCTTCAAAGAACCGCCATACCGTTTCGAAGCCGGAACCCCCGCTATCGTTGAGGTTATCGGCCTCGGCGCGGCAATCGATTACGTACAATCCATCGGTTATGAGGCCATGGAGGCGCAAGAAAACGCGCTGATTGAGTATGCTCATAAACGATTACAGGAAATCGAGGGGCTAAAACTCTACGGCACTGCGAAAGATAAAATCGGCGTGTTCAGCTTCACCTTAGACGGCGCACATACTAGCGATATCGGCATGATCCTCGATCAATGCGGTGTGGCTGTACGTGCGGGGCATCATTGCTGCATGCCGTTGATGCAACGTTTCGGTATTGATGGTACAATCCGCGCCTCGCTTGGCTTGTATTCGAACGAAAGCGATATAGATCAATTGATAGACGGTTTAAAGAAAGTGAAAGAGTTGTTCGGATGACGGAAGAAACGGCACCAAAACAATCAGACCATAAAACGGATAAAGAGCCGTGCAAGCACGTATATGATGAGCTTGCCGAGCCGCAGAATATTGATATCGACCGTGAGCACGACCTTTGCGCGCCGACTTTGGCTGCCTTGCGCGAGATTTATGATCCGGAAATTCCGGTCAATGTGTACGAGCTTGGGCTGATCTACGGCGTTTTCTTTGAACACGATAAAGACAAGAACATCACGGATGTTAGTATCAAAATGACACTGACATCGCCCGGCTGTCCTGTCGCGCAGGAAATGCCCGGTTGGGTGCAGGGCGCGGTTTTACCGATCGAAGGGGTCGGCGAAGTCGACGTTGAAATTATATGGGAGCCACCTTGGACTCCCGCGCTCATGGCTGAAACTGCTAAAATGCAACTGAATATGTTTTCGTAGATATGCTGAATATAACCATCACAGATACCGCCGCCGAAAAGCTAAAGGACTTGCAAAGCAAAGCCCCCGAAGATACGCACGGCTTGCGTTTAACCGTAAAGGCGACAGGCTGTTCGGGCAATTCATACAAAATGGAATATGCCGATAAAGCGATCGAAGGTGATGATGTGGTGGATGATAATGGCGTTAAGGTCTATATCCCGAAGCTCTATTCATGGATGTTGATCGGCACGACCATTGATTACATCACGGATGAGTTGGGCAACGCCCGCTTTGATTTCAAAAATCCAAATGAAGTTAGTCGCTGCGGCTGTGGCGAGAGCTTTCAAGTTCAACCGAAAAAAGAAGAAGCTTAGCTTTTGCCCATAGTGGCGAGTGATCCGCCGCCTTGTGATGCTTGGCGTGTTTCGCTGTCACCGGCATTTTGTGGTCCGCCGACATAACGGCTCTGACCGGGCTGATAGATCGGACGAAAACGATTACGTAACGCGGCGCTAACGGGCGCTACGGATGCTAAACGAACAAAGCCGTCACTAACCGAACCATAATCTTGGGTAGGCGGTACATTGAAAAAACAAGCTGACGCTGAACCACCGCCCGAGCTGAGCGTGGATGCTTTGTCACTTGATGCAAAGAACGGCATGTTCATGTTATTCGACCACCTTTATGTGCATATATTTAGCCATTAATCCGGCTAAAATCTCTTCGGATACATTGTTTTTATACCCGCCGTAAAATTCTTCGAATCCGGCCTTCTTAAACTTGCGCAAAATATCGTCTTCGCCAGCCTCGGCCAATTCATCTACAATTATACAGATTTTCAGCAAAATATCCAAGTTTAGCGCTACATTGCGCTCAAGCACCTCATTAATGTCATCAAAGGGATCAGGCCTTTTTTCTTCCATTAAATGGTGTTCCATTTGCCGCAAAACACCCGCTAACCCGATAACCTGATACGGACTGCTAAATTCCAGATGTTCCGGCGCGACAATAAAGCCTTTGGCAGCACTTGGCGCAAATGCGTTCGAACCAACACCCGAAACAATCTTGATTTCGCCTTCGTAACTTTTGATCGTGTCCCAAAGGCGCTTCCCCTCGGCTGATTTACACAATATTTCAAGGTTTTGAGCCAGCAAATCGGCCTCATGCGGGTGATCATAATCCAGCGGGTTATGGTCTGTTTTTCCATCCATAAGCGGCACGTTTATAGGCTGTAAGATACTGATTTCACCTGTTTTTTTAACTTGTACGTGTCCGTCGATCGTATCACCGTTATACAGCACGGGCATCCTGACATAGAAACAGCCATCTTCAGGGCTTTCATCAAGGTCGATTTTATTGTGATATTTCAGTGTTTTAAAGTGATGCCCCATGGCGCTTGCGCCTGAATAGGGCATTTTTGACGGGTCGGCGATGAATTTAACTTTACGATAGGGGTAAAACGTCACATCGCTGTGAAACTGGATATAATCCATGACGTTACGAATAGTCAGCCTAAAGCTGTCTTTACCGATCAACATCTCCAGCGGATGTTCGGACCCGTCCAGAAAATAGTGATCCTCTCCGTTGCTGATATATTCCAGCGTGAAAAACGGCACCATCGACTTGTTACACAGCAAATAATGCTCGTATCCGTCGAAAAAACGGAGGTTTCGTGACCATAACTCATAGCCTGGCCCTTCAAAAAGCTCCTTAAAGCCCTCGTCAGTGACATCTTCTATGAATTTTTGGGTCTCATACGTCCCTAATTCATGCCAGTCATATTCGTTTTCGGATTCGTCGTCTTGCATGGTTGCACACGGCACATGGTTAAAAGCGGAAGGTTTTACGCATCTTCCAACAACTGTACTGCGTCATTTTTGGCTTTCAAAGCACTTTCTATAACATCAGCATTCGCGCCTTGTTCATAAGGCAGAGTGCTTAATGTACGTTTCCATGCTTTCGCACCGTGTTGATGGTGGTAGAGGCCGAGTATATGCCGCGTTATCGATTTGATCGGCGTTTGGTGTCGCTCAAACTGTTCACGCGCATATGCCATCATATGTAAGGCGATCTCATCGCGTTGCGGTGTCGACTCGGTATTGAAAACCGCTTTTTCCAACTCTGCCAGAAAATACGGATTGCTGTACGCCTCGCGCCCGATCATCACACCGTCAAAGCTTTGTAGGTGTTCCAGAACAGGTGCAGCCTCTTTGATTCCGCCATTCACAAGTATACGCAGGGCAGGGTGCTTGTCCTTAATTGCCTTTACGCGATCATAATCCAGCGGCGGTACTTCACGGTTTTGTTTCGGGCTAAGTCCACTCAGCCAAGCCTTTCGGGCGTGCACGATAAAAGTTTTACAGCCCTTATCCGCAATCTTGCCCACAAACTCGTCCAGAAAATCGAAATCGTCCTGATCATCAATACCGATACGGCATTTCACAGTTACAGGGACATCGACCGTGTCACTCATCGCCGCGACACAATCCGCGACATGGTCCGGTTCTTTCATCAAACACGCACCGAACCGTCCGTTTTGCACACGGTCCGAAGGACAACCACAATTCAGATTGATCTCGTCATACCCATGATCTGCTCCCATCTTCGCGCATTGAGCCAGATCCTTGGCATCCGAACCGCCGAGTTGCAAAGCAACGGGATGCTCGGAATCATCAAAACGCAAAAACCGTTCAGCATCACCATGGAGCAGGGCCCCTGTAGTGACCATCTCTGTATAAAGCCGCGCATGCGGTGAGATCAGGCGGTGAAAATACCGGCAATGCCGGTCCGTCCAATCCATCATCGGCGCAACTGAAAGCGTATAATCATCTGTGGATGCTTGATTCATGGCGGTTTTTTAGCATAATTGCTTCCGTATGGTCCAAAAAATCTTCATTTTATGTTTCGGCCTTTTGTTTTTGAGCGTTTTTACGCCTGTATCGGCGCAAGATGCGGACAAAACCACGTCTGCGGCTTTCCGTTCGACGGTCTATCCGTTGCCGCGTTTTGTCTCGATTGCTAAAAACGAAGCCTATGTCCGTGCCGGTCCGGGGCGTAAATATCCGATCCAATGGCTCTATAAAAAGGCTGGAATCCCTGTCGAAATCGTTCTTGAATACGATGTATGGAGAAAAATCCACGATTTTGACGGACAGGAAGGCTGGGTCCATAAAACCCTTTTGAGTGGAAAACGTACAGGATTTGTAAAAGGCGAAGAGCTGGTCAGCTTGTACAAAAAACCCAAAAAAGACAGTCGCTTAGCCGCATACCTTCAACCAAAGCTTTTGATATCCATCGAGTCTTGCGATCAAAGCTGGTGCAAAGTCGATGCCGGCAATTACACAGGATGGCTCGAACAAAGTGTCATTTGGGGTGTTTACGAAGCGGAAGTTTTTAACTAACCTTGTACTTGTAGTTGATTCTACGCCCTCTCTAAGTTCTTTCCACAGTCTTATCCACAAACCCAGTTTCTCGTCTCTCCCTCGAAACAGGTTCTTTATTTATGTTTGCTTTGACCAACAAGCCCGATATGGGCGCACGGCTTTATTCCGGTTTGATCCGCCTTGCTTCTGATAAGGAACGCGGAACAGATTGCATGAAGGTTATCCAGCATCTTGCCGGTGTCTTGGTTGAAACATATCTGGTGTTTGATGAACCCGATCAGGCTATGCAAGCAAGCTTGAAGCAACTCTGCGCACAAATGAACTGTAAGCCGATAGAAGACGCTTTGTTGCCCCGGGCTTTGCCGCCCGCCCATATCATCGATCATGAAACAGAACGTGGCCGTATGGCTGCGCGTATCTTCTTTGAAGAATGGCTCGATTGCGAATTTGAATTCCACAACCTCATGCTGATGTTGATCCAGAATATCCTCATTAGCTGGGAACAAGACGAACAGCCGCGCGAAGAAACGCTGCGTCTGCTGATTGAGTGTACACATAAGGCCATGGCGTTTGAGCTTGCCGCGCAAGAGCTCTGCGATGTTGTTATTGATCGTAAGGTCGCGTTTGAAGGTTGGGGTTTGGGGGAATGTATTGCGTCTTTGAGCGCGGTCGCGGGCCGTCGTCTGGCGCTTTCACTAAACTCTGATACCTGCATGATTTTCCGTGGCTGTGAAATCCCTGATAACCTCGATCATGTCGTATATGTCATGACTCAAGAAGCGGTGCGCCTTGGTGTTCCCGCCGGAACGGATTGGCGTTTCGGCCTTGCTGCGAATGACGTGCCTGTGAATGCGCCTGTCGATCTGATTTACGGCATCGAACCGTATTGCAAAAGCTTCTTTTCCGCGATCGGTTTGCATAATCAGTACGAGCAATCCGTATCCTGTGCGAAAGCTGCGGGGCGTATGCTCGCCGTAGCATCCGGCGGAGAAGTGCCGGAGATGGAGCCTGCCATTGCGAAGCCTCTGGCTATGGCCGCAATGACGGAAACCTATAAGTCCGTATGTATGGACCCATCCATCGCTTCCGTATAGAAGTCGTTATAAAATAAAGGCTTTTTACGGGCTTGCGTGGCAACTTCAGAACCCCTATAAATCTATACGATCTTTAATTCACGCTAAAAGGGCCTCTTATGAGCTTTGAGCAAAAATCATCTTATATTTACGAAGAGATACTCACCTGTAGTGAGGGGGATATGTTTGGGCCGGGTAACCCCCAGCTTCCGCATCCTCCGATGCTAATGCTAGACCGTATTACGAATGCCAGCCTTGAGGGCGGCGCGAACGGTAAAGGCATTATCGAAGCAGAATTTGATATCAAACCCGAGCTTTGGTTTTTCCAATGTCACTTCAAGGGCGATCCGGTTATGCCGGGCTGTCTTGGTCTTGATGGTTTGTGGCAGCTTTTGGGGTTCTATCTTGGATGGACAGGCGCGCAAGGCTCAGGCCGCGCACTTGGTCTTGGTGAATTGAAAATGACCGAGATGATCACACCCGACACGAAGCAGCTGAAATATGTCATCGACATTAAACGTGTCATCAACCGCGCACTTGTTTTGGGCGTTGCTGATGGCAAAGTCTATGCTGACGGTAAATTGGCGTATGAAGCCAGCGGTTTGAAGGTTGGCCTGTTCGATAACTCTGGCAAGGAGTAAACAATGCGACGAGTCGTAGTTACGGGTATAGGAATTGTCTCCTGTATCGGAAATAATAAAGACGAAGTTCTGGCAAGCTTAAAAGCTGGTAAATCCGGCATTTCAGCCGCGCCTGAATATGCGGAAATGGGCTTTCGTTCCCAAATTCACGGCAAGCCTGACATCGATCTGAAAGAAGCCATTGATAAACGTCTCTGGCGTTTTATGGGCGATGCTGCCGGTTATGTGCACCTCTCCATGGAGCAAGCAATCGAAGATGCAGGGCTCAGTGAAGACATGGTTTCCAACGAACGCACAGGTATCATCGTTGGCTCTGGTGGCCCGTCCACACGTGCGCAAGTCGCCGCGGCTGATATTACCCGTGAAAAAGGCCCGAAGCGCGTAGGGCCGTTCGCTGTGCCAAAGGCGATGTGTTCGACAACATCTGCAACCGCTTCTACCAATTTTAAAATCAAAGGCGTGAACTATACGATTTCATCGGCTTGCTCGACATCTGCGCACTGTATCGGTAGCGCGACTGAACAGATCCAATGGGGTAAACAGGATGTAATGTTTGCTGGCGGCGGTGAGGAGCTGGACTGGACTCTGTCTGTCCTGTTTGATGCTATGGGTGCGATGAGTTCCAAATATAATGACACACCTGAAAAGGCGGCTCGTGCATATGATGCTGACCGTGACGGTTTCGTGATTGCAGGCGGCGGCGGTATCGTTGTTCTTGAAGAACTGGAACACGCCAAGGCCCGCGGCGCTAAGATTTACGCTGAAATCACAGGCTACGGCGCGACATCCGATGGTTACGACATGGTTGCACCAAGCGGCGAGGGCGGTAAACGCGCTATGCAGCTGGCGTTAAAAACTGTGGAAACACCTGTCACTTATATCAACACACACGGCACAAGCACACCGGTCGGCGATATTGGCGAACTGGATGCTATCCGTGAAGTGTTTGACGGTAAGGACATCCCGCATATCAGCGCAACTAAATCAATGACAGGCCACTCGCTCGGCGCAACAGGTGTACAAGAGGCGATTTACTCCCTGCTGATGATGGAGAATAACTTCGTCGCACCAAGCATCAACGTCGAAAATATGGACGAGGGCGCGAAAGGCATGCCGATCGCAACAAGTCGCGTAGACGATGTTGATCATCAAACTGTTATCTCCAACAGCTTCGGCTTCGGTGGTACGAACTGCACGCTCGCTCTGAGCAAATTTAAGGATTAAAATATATGCATTCTGATTTCATGAAGGGTAAAAAAGGATTGATCATGGGGGTCGCCAATGATCACTCCATCGCCTGGGGAATGGCGAAAGCTCTGCATGATGCAGGTGCCGAACTGGCCTTCACCTATCAAGGCGATGCCTTTGGTAAACGTGTTAAGCCGTTGGCTGAATCACTGAACTCGGACATTTTAATCGATTGCGATGTCACGTCTGAGGAAGGTTTGGACACCGTTTTTTCCACACTTGAGGATAAATGGGGCAAGCTCGATTTCATCGTCCATGCTATCGCGTATTCCGACAAGAACGAACTGCAGGGCCGTTATGTGGATACCACTCTGGATAACTTCCTCAAGACTATGCATATCTCCTGCTATTCATTCACATCCGTTATGCGCCGCGCAAAGGATCTGATGAAAGATGGTGGCGCGGCCGTCACACTTTCTTATTACGGTGCGGAAAAGGTTATGCCGAATTACAACGTAATGGGCGTTGCCAAAGCGGCTCTTGAGGCCTCTACGCGTTATCTGGCGGCTGATCTCGGCCCCGAAGGTATCCGCGTCAATGCGATCTCTGCCGGGCCGATGAGAACACTCGCAGGTGCGGTCATCGGCGGTGCACGCAAGACATTCAAATACAATATCGCTACTGCGCCTCTGCGCCGTTCGGTCGAACTGGATGAGCTGGGAGGAACGGGTCTTTACTTGCTGTCCGATCTATCATCGGCGGTCACGGGCGAAATCCATTATGTTGATTGCGGCTTCAACGCCGTTGGTATGCCGCCGCATGACCAGCTAGAAGAACTCGTCAAAAACGGCAACGGGTCTTAGAGGCCAATAAACCTGTTGTACTGACTAAAATCCCTATACGACTTTTGCCCGGCCTAGTGTACGCTATTCGTGCATTTAATCTTTATGGTGGGGAAATCATATGAAAGAGAATTTAGTCGATAAGAACGAGAAGCTGTTATTTACGGTGCTCATGGTTCTTGGTGTTCTGGCTTGGGTTGGTTTGATCATAGGAACGTTTGGCGGTGCGCTGCTCTTCATTCTGTTCGGCTTTATCTTTTATATCTTTATTCAGTCTGGCTTTATCGCTTACTTGCAAGGTTCTGGTGCGATTATAACGCAGGAACAATTCCCCGACCTCTACGCTATGCATATGGAATGCTGTGATAAGTTAGAGGTCAAAAAACCACCAACACTCATCATGATTCACGCGGACGGTATGTTTAATGCGCTCGCGACACGCTTTTTCAAAAAACACTACGTTATTCTCTTTTCCGACATCGTTGATGCGCTCAAAGACGAGCCGGAAGCGACGAAGTTTTACATTGGTCACGAGCTAGGCCACGTAAAGCGCAATCACCTGTTCTGGGACCCATTCATGATGTTGGTATCATGGCTGCCGTTGATCGGGGCAGGGTACTCGCGTGCTCGTGAAATCACTTGCGACAATCATGGACGTTACTGCTGTAATTCTGATCAAGCGGCAGTTAAGGCGATGTCCGCGCTCGTGGTCGGTGCTGATCGTTGGAAAACCATGAACGTTGATGCGTTAATGAAACAGAACGATTTGACCAAGAAATTTTGGATGTCTTTCCACGAGGTTATTTCGAATTATCCGTGGCTGATCCGCCGCATCGCGATGATCAAGGATGGTGATGCGAAGTCATTGCCAAGGCGGCATCCTATGGCATGGGTGCTGGGCATATTTGTGCCGAAATTCAGCATCATGTCTCTGGTTATTCTTTATGTGTTGATTGTCGGTTTTTCCGCGATGCATTCCATTAAGGAAGCGCAAGGACTGTCCGATAATGCCTATTCATACGAAGAGTATTCTGATGAATATGGCGAATATGATTTTGCGCCTGAGGTAGAGCCTGAGAGCTCAGCTGTGCCGTATGATTATAACTTTGATGATTAATGAACGCTGAATAAGCCTTCTTGTAACTCATCAGGCGTATCGCTGAAAAATCCGTCCACGCCCCAGCTTTGCAGGTATCGTGCACGATGTCCGTCATTGATCGTGTAGGCAAGGATAGGCTTTTCCAGCTCCAGCGCTTGCTCGACCTGTTCTTGTGTAACTTCATTGCCGTTGATGTTGAGCGTGGAAACTTGAAGATACTCCGCCAGTTCTTTCCAGTTTTCCGGCCATTCGGCGGGAAGGAGTAATCCGCGCGACCAATCTGTCGCCATTTCCAAGGCTGTTTCCAGGCTGACATGTTGGAAGGACGAGATCAGCACGCGGTCATGATCATCCCAAACCGATGATAATACATCCAGCGCAACTTCCGCTGTTTCGACCTCCCGTCCAGGGCAAGGTTTAATCTCGAGGTTTAACCCTAGATCGCGTTCGATAAGCACTTCTAGCGCTTCTTCCAATGTCGGTACGGTCACGCCGAAAAAGCCATCTGCAAAATAACTTCCTGCATCCAGCTCTTTAATCTCGGAAAGCGTGAGGTCTTTAACTTCGCCGCTACTATTTGTTGTGCGGTCTAGCGTTTCGTCATGGAACAGAATAGGGACTTGGTCCTTGGTCAGCTTCACATCGAACTCAACCCACTCAATGCCCATATCGGCAGCCGTATGAATCCCCTCCAGAGTGTTCTCCGGTGCGTATCCCGCGCAACCGCGGTGTCCTATGATCTGTGGAATGCGTAAAGCCATGAGGAGCGTTTTTATAGGCTTTTATTCGTCTTGTACAGGGGATATAGGCTTCGGCGTTATAATCGCGAGCCGGTCAACAGCGGGTTGATACCCGTTTTCGGCCTTGGCTTCCAGAATATCCAGCCCAGCATCGCTGTATATCGGGGAAAATATGCCCATGCGCAACAGCTGTTCGGCGATACGCATATCCTCGGCATCATCACCTATCATCGCCCATGTGCGGTGCTTAAGAACGTCTAGATGGAATATATGGGCTTGTAATGGCCCCTCAATAGGCTTGTCGTTCCTGTATGTAATGCGAAGCCCTACAACAGCGACAAAGAACCCCATACTGGCGCAGAGGCATAAGAATAAGACGTATCGAAAGGCTTTGCGGGCCGGATGTATGGCTTTTTTAGGCATAACAGCTTCATTTTACCATTAATTGGGCGTGATACAGAATAAACTAGGCCCAGATATTGGTAAAGAAAGCGATCACGGCAATTAAATTTCCGATGAAGAAGGTGATATACGCTATTTTAAGCAGACGGAACTTCGGGATAAGCACACGGCGGCTGACATCATGGATATCTTTTAAAACCTCGACACCGAGTGATGCAGGATCGTTGTAGATAGGCATCATCATCTTCAGATACTCATCTTCGGTCAATGCACCCAAATCGCTGAAATGCAGCAGGTTCTTCGTCCCGTCGGGCTTATAGTTTCGTCCGCGTTTCGGGAAAATACATACAATCGCGGTAAAAATACTCAATATCCCCGTGATAATCGCAATCGTCGCGGGGTAGTGGAAGTCACTGTTATCAAGGCTATTCATCGCCACAGGAACGATGATGGAGTTCATGATGATGAGCGCCATCGCCTTTTGATCGGCCAGATGAATATAGCTGTAGAGTTTGTAGGTGGTGGTGGAAAGGATTGATGCACGCATCACTCCTTGCCACCTTGCCTTATTCGGAAAATCTCCCTCGGTTATGAGGGTATCCTCAGCTGGATTAGCCATTGGCTTCTTTACGATCTTCCTGTTGGATTTCCTCACCCGTTTCCTGATCAACGCGTTTCATAGAAAGCTTGATCTTGCCACGGTCATCAATACCCATCAGCAGAACCTTAACGGTGTCGCCTTCTTTGACAACATCTTCAGTGTTCGCTGTGCGGGCATCTTGTAGCTCGGAGATATGAACCAGACCGTCTTTCGCGCCCATGAAGTTCACGAATGCACCGAAATCAACAGTCTTCACGACTTTACCATCATAGACTTTGCCAACTTCCGGCTCGTCAGTCAGGCCCTTGATCCAGTCAATTGCCTTGTCGATCGCTTCTTTAGAAGCAGCAGCAACCTTCACTGTACCGTCATCATCGATGTCGATTTTTGTTTCAGTAACTTCGATAATCTCACGAATGATCTTACCGCCAGTACCGATAACGTCACGAATCTTGTCAGTCGGGATAGTGATCGACACGATTTGCGGAGCATGCTGGTTCAGCTCGCCACGCGCTTCGGTCAGGGCTTTCGCCATTTCGCCAAGGATATGCAAACGACCTTCTTTGGCCTGATCCAGAGCAGTTGTCATGATCTCTTCTGTAATCGAAGTGATCTTGATATCCATCTGCAAGGCTGTGATACCGTTTTCAGTACCGGCAACCTTGAAGTCCATGTCACCAAGGTGA
>CAYGQG010000019.1:0-19493 GCA_964351955.1 uncultured Micavibrio sp.
ATTCACGTGCAAGCGCACCTGTTGCAACGATAATGTGTTTACCGCTTAACGTATCAATCTTCTTACCGTCTTTCTCAATGGCAACCTTACCTTTGCCCTCCAGCTTGGCGTAAGCATCAAAAACGGTCACTTTATTCTTCTTGAGCAAGTGGCCTATACCGCCGGAAAGCTGTTTTGCGACACCACGGGAACGCTCAACGACTTTCTTAACGTCGAAGCTTATATCCTTGGCGGATAGTCCAAAATCACCTGCGTGCTGCATCAAGTGATACACCTCACTGGACCGTAGAAGCGCCTTCGTAGGGATGCATCCCCAGTTCAAACAGATGCCACCGAGGTGATTGGCCTCAACCAAAGCAACCTTCATCTTCAACTGTGCGGCGCGAATGGCTGCTACATAGCCACCCGGGCCACCACCAATTACGATGACATCAAAACTCTTATCACTCATTCTCACTATCCATTCTGATTTTGGCTGTTACTTTCTCGAGGAATTCACGGACTTCATCAATATCCTGCACACGCGTCGGATGTTCAGGGAAACGCTCAAATGCATCATCCGGCCCGAACAGGATCATCGGCTTCTTGTACTGAATACCCAATGACACCTCGTCCCGTGTCCCGTGATCACCGGGCAGAATAACCAAAGCATGACTTGTCATCACATTGACGAAGTTACGACTAAACGGCTGCGCCGCTTTCTGCGCTTTTACATCAAGCGGTGTAAGAATCGGTACTTCAATATAGGGGTTTGGATATTGTTCACGGGGCACATAAGTGCCGTCATAATCCATAGTCGGGATCACGCCGATATTTAAACCCGCACGGTTTTCAACATCTACAAAAGCTTTGGAAACAGATGTCATCACCCCCGCCCCCGCGCCAGTAAGAAGATGATAATCATGCTCGGCAATTAATTTACCAATTGGCGCGGCAAGCTCTTCCCATTCTTTTTCATGGGAACCCATAACACCAATAATAGGGCGACGATCAATCATTCTATAACAACATGCTTACGGGGTTTTCGATGTACTGTTTGAAGTGCTGCAACCATTCCGCACCGACAGCACCGTCAACCGTGCGGTGATCGGTCGACAGTGTAACCGTCATAACCGTCTGGATTTTGATCTCACCATTCACAACTTTCGGCACTTGTTCGCCCGCGCCAACAGCCAGAATACAGCTCTGTGGTGGGTTTACGATCGCGGCAAAGTCTTTCACGTCGAACATGCCGAGGTTAGAGATAGAGAAACATCCGCCTTGGAATTCCTCAGGCTTCAATTTACCTTCGCGTGCACGCCCAGCAAGCTCTTTCATCTCATCGGAAATCTCGCGCAGGCCTTTTTCCTCGGCGCACTTGATAATCGGAGTAATCAAACCATTCGGCGTAGCGACCGCAATTGAAATATCCGCATTCACGTATTGGTGAATAACATCCCCTTGCCAGCTAACATTTGCCGCAGGATAGGCTTTAAGAGCCATCGCAGATGCCTTGATGATGAAATCATTTACCGAAAGCTTGAACTCACCATTCGCTTTTTCATTCAGCTCTTTACGCGCCGCCAACAAGTTATCAAGCGCACACTCAACGCTCAGATAGAAATGCGGAACGGTCTGCTTGGATTCAACCAAACGCTTGGCTGTGATCTTCTTGATGTTGTTGATCGAAACTTCAGTATACGCCATGCCGTATTCGTTGAGCTGCTGCCCTTCTGCTAGCGCTTGAGGCGCAGCACCGGCAGAAACCTGCCCACCGGCTTTGGCATTCTCTACATCGGCTTTTACAATACGGCCCTTTGGTCCGCTGCCCTTGATAACAGACAGGTCGATCCCTTTATCCGCCGCAATACGCTTAGCCAAAGGCGAGGCGAACACACGACCGCCTGATTTAGACGATTGAGGAGTTGGTGCGGGGGCAGATTGAGGTGCAGCTGCTTTTGGCGCTTCCTCTGCTCTAGCCGGTTCGGAAGCCGCTGGTTTCGCGCCACCACCTAATGATGCTGTGTCGATATCATCGGCGCTCTCACCATCTTCCAGCAATACGGCAATCACATCGTTTACAGGAACATTTTCCGTTCCCTCACTGACCAAAATCTTGCCCAGAATACCTTCATCAACCGCTTCGACTTCCATCGTCGCTTTATCGGTTTCGATCTCTGCAATCACGTCTCCGGCCTCGACTGTATCCCCTTCGGCTTTCAGCCATTTGGCCAAAGTCCCTTCGGTCATTGTCGGCGATAAGGCGGGCATTGTTACGGGTGTAGGCATATTTCTCTAATCCTTATAACAAACTTTTTTAGCAGCATGGACAATCTCGTCGACTTGCGGAATAGCAAGCGCTTCGAGGTTCGCAGCATACGGCAACGGCACATCCGAAGCACATACACGAGCCAACGGCGCATCCAGATAATCAAAAGCATGCTCACCGATCAACGCGGCAATCTCCGAACCGATACCTGCAAAGGGCCAACCTTCTTCACATGTTACAATGCGGTTGGTTTTCTTAACCGATTCCAGAATAGTATGACGGTCAAGCGGGCGGATCGTGCGCAGGTTAATCACCTCCGCATCAACGCCCTGTTCGGCTAGCTTCTCTGCCGCCTGCAATGCTTTGCCAACCATGATAGAGAATGCAACGATTGTAACATCAGAACCTTCACGTTCGATCTTCGCGCGCCCCAATGGAATCGCGAAATCTTCACTAGTCGGTACTTCATGCGTCTCGCCGTACAATAGCTCATTCTCAAGGAATACAACCGGATTAGGGTCACGAATGGCGGCTTTCATCAAACCTTTTGCATCCGCACCTGACCAAGGAGAAACGACCTTCAAACCTGGAATATGCGCATACCAACTGGCATAACACTGTGAGTGTTGCGCCGCCACGCGGGACGCGGCCCCGTTCGGACCACGAAACACGATAGGACAACCAAGCTGCCCGCCCGCCATATAAAGCGTCTTGGCAGCAGAGTTAATAATGTGGTCCATCGCCTGCATCGCGAAGTTAAATGTCATGAACTCGACAATCGGTTTCAAGCCATTCATCGCTGACCCGACAGCAATACCCGCAAAACCATGCTCGGTAATCGGCGTATCAATCACACGCTTCGCGCCAAATTCATCCAGCAACCCTTGGGAAACTTTATATGCACCCTGATATTCGGCAACCTCTTCACCCATCAAGTAAACAGTCTCATCATCGCGCATCTCTTCGGCCATCGCATCACGCAACGCTTCGCGCACAGTCATCGCCTTGGTTTCTGTAAAGCTTGCCTCATCAAACGGAGGCGGCTCCAGCACAGCACCTTGCGCATACAGAATATCGCGATTCTCGATAACCTTACCCTCGGCTTGCGTAGCCGCAGGAGAAGACGTTACGCTCGGCCCATCATCATTGCTGCCCTCTACTACAGGGGCAGGTGCTTTGGCTGAAACATCACCAATATCATCGGCGCTCTCGCCCTCTTCCAACAAAACAGCAATCACCGCGTTAACAGCAACGGATTCAGTGCCCTCAGCAATCAGAATTTTTCCAATTATGCCCTCATCAACAGCTTCAACCTCCATCGTTGCTTTATCGGTTTCGATCTCGGCAATCACATCTCCGGCTTCGACACTATCCCCTTCAGACTTTAACCACTTGGCTAAATTTCCCTCGGTCATGGTCGGCGACAATGCCGGCATAAGAATATTAGTTGGCATCTAAACAGTCTCCTTCAAAATATCGGTCCAAAGCTCATCTTCGTGTGGCTCCGGGCTGTCTTGTGAGAATTGTGCAGCTTCGTTGACGATCTCTTTGATCTCTTTATCAATCGCCTTGATATCATCTTCTTTAACACCCGCTTCTTCCATCATCGCCTTCACAGAAACGATAGGATCACGGTCAGATTTCATAGAAGACACTTCTTCTTTCGAACGATATTTCGCAGGGTCAGACATAGAATGCCCACGATAACGATACGTCATCATCTCAAGGATATACGGCCCGTTACCTGAACGAACATAATCAAGTGCCTGACGCGCCGCTGCCTGAACGGTAAACACATCCATACCGTCAACCTGCTCACCCGGAATGCCGTAGCCTTCACCGCGTTTATACAGCTCACCTGCTGATGAACGCTTAACGGATGTTCCCATCCCGTATTGGTTGTTTTCAATCACGAACAGGATCGGCAAATCCCAAAGCGCCGCCATGTTATAGCATTCGGCAACCTGTCCTTGGTTTGTCGCGCCGTCACCCATATAGGCAATCGCGACACCGCCATCATTCTTATACTTATGCGCAAAGCCCAGCCCCGCACCAATCGCCGTACTCGCGCCAACGATCCCGTGACCGCCAAAGAAGTTCTCTTCTTTAGAGAACATATGCATCGAGCCACCCTTACCGCGTGAATACCCTGTCTCGCGCCCTGTCAGTTCCGCCATGATACCCTTCGGGTCCATACCGCAAGCCAGCATATGTGCATGGTCACGATAAGACGTAACAACCGTATCCTTCTTTTCCTGAACGGAGGATATACCCGTTACAACCGCTTCCTGACCGATATAAAGGTGACAGAACCCACCAATAAGTCCCATGCCGTATAACTGGCCGGCTTTTTCTTCAAAGCGGCGTATCAGCAACATTTCACGATAAAGCTCCTGCAGCTCTTCCGCTGACGGATTAGCTTCAGAGTTTGAAATGCTCTTCACATTGGATTTCTTTTTCGTAGATTTTTTGGTCGAGGATTTTGCAGCCACGTACATGCTCCATAACGGTTATGAACTTAACATCACAAGACAGTGTGCTAGCGCATTTCCCCGCAGGTTTCCAGAAAAAACACACGGATTTTGCGGTGCAACATATTGTAAAGAAAAGAAAAATTCAGTTTTTGGGAAGTTTTGTAATTTAATTACCGAGAATAATCATCTCGTTGGCTGCTCTGTAGCCCAGCTTCTGCCTCACTTGCTCCTCAAGAAGGTCTTTGTCGACCTGCCCCGGACGCATCATCACAACCTTTTTGTGCAAATTTTCTTTCTCATACAAAATAGCGTCACTTTTTTGCGACAATGTCTCTATTTGCTTCTCCAGCCCGTAGTACTTTACGATTGAACGATTGCCCAAAACCGTGTGGTACGAGAAATAAAAGCACAGGCACAAGCCAATGAGAAATAAGAGGTTATCTTTGAGGATATCGTGATGTGAGAAGAGTCTGTTCATGTGTCTAGTGAATCACAAACCGAGTCTGTGGACAAGTCAGAAAATTCAATTGATTCAATAGCTTAACGTGTACAAAAAGAGAACAAACACCGTTAAGTGATTCAAATGACTCACTTTTTCCCAAACTCAAAAAAATGTATTTTTATGCGGCGTTTTTAGCTTTTTGGCCAAAACTCACCGGAGAGCGCAGAAAACCAGCCCCTTCATAAGACGCTTGCGGCCCTAATTCCTCCTGAATACGAAGCAATTGGTTGTATTTCGCCGTACGGTCGGAGCGTGAAAGCGAACCTGTTTTAATCTGTCCCGCATTCGTAGCAACAGCCAAGTCAGCAATCGTCGCGTCTTCGGTCTCGCCCGAACGGTGAGAAAGCACAATCCCGAACCCTGCTTTTTTAGCTAACTCGATCGCCTCCAATGTCTCGGACAATGTTCCAATCTGGTTAACCTTCACCAGAATTGCATTACCCGCCTTCTGGTCGATACCGTCTTGCAAACGCTTCGGGTTGGTTACATACAAATCATCACCGACAAGCTGCACACGGTCACCCAATGCAGAAGTCAGGTTCGCCCAACCGGCCCAGTCGTCTTCTGCCAAACCGTCTTCGATAGAAACAATCGGATACTGGCTACATAGCTGTTCGTAATAACGGATCATCTCATCAGAAGAGAGCACCTTGCCCTCACCTTCCAGATGGTATTTACCGTCCTTAAAGAATTCCGTAGATGCCGAATCCAGAGCAATGGCGATTTCCTCGCCCACTCTGTACCCTGCTGCTTCGATAGACTTCATAATGAAATCCAAAGCCTCCTGAGAAGATTTAACGGCTGGTGCAAAACCACCCTCGTCACCAACATTGGTGTTATGCCCTGCATCGGACAACTGCTTTTTCAAAGCATGGAACACTTCCGCGCCTGCACGTAAACCTTCGGAAAAATCTTCCGCCGCGATAGGCATAATCATGAATTCTTGAATATCGACAGGATTATCGGCATGTGCCCCACCGTTGATGATATTCATCATCGGCGTTGGCAGTTTATGAGCAAAAGACCCACCAATATAGCGGTATAACGGCGTACCCAGCTCATCCGCCATCGCTTTGGCAACCGCCATTGAAACACCGAGAATACCGTTCGCACCAATCCGCGCCTTATTTTCCGTACCATCCAGCTCAATCATTTGCTGGTCAATATACAGCTGTTCTTCGGCATCAACGCCGAGTAGCAATTCATAAATCTCTGTATTCACGAAGTTCACGGCCTGCGTCACACCTTTGCCGAAATAACGATCCTTATCACCATCGCGAAGCTCAACGGCTTCATATGCGCCTGTAGATGCGCCTGACGGCACAGCGGCGCGGCCTCTTGCCCCACTCTCAAGCTGAACATCAACTTCTACGGTCGGGTTACCGCGGCTGTCTAGAATTTCGCGGGCGTGAATATCAATAATGGCGGTCATTGGGGGCGTGTCCTTTTACAAAACGTTCAAAGCTATGGACGTTTTAAAGCAAGGGCCGCAGAGTTTAAAGAGGAAATTTAAGCTTCGGTATCAACAGTGCTACCCGTATCGGACTCAGAAACCCCGCCATCATCCTGACGCAGACTGCGTGCAATCTGATTCTCGGACAACCCCGAACGCAAAGCCAGAATACCCTGCTGGAGAGCCTCGACCGAAGATGTCGTACCCACATTGAGTGAAAAGATAGCATTAAAATTGGAAGCTGAAGATTCAAGGAAGCGCTTGTTAACGGCACGGGCATTACCGGAAAGCCCTACACTATTGCGATTAATGCGCCGACCGACTTCAAGCAAGTCAGGAGCACTAAAACCACCGTCAAGTAATGAGGTTTGGCCAGCAGCAATCCCACGCGTATTCGCTAACGTCGCTGAATTCAGAAATCCTGATGCGCCTGCAATTGTAGCCATTGTGACAAAGCCTCCTGCTTCGATAAGGTGATGGTGTACTACCACACACCTTTATTCTATAGGTTTTTAGCGATTTTGTCGAGTTTTTGCAGGGTTTCGAGCAATCCGCGCATATCTTCAAGCTTAACCATATTCGGGCCATCAGAAGGCGCATTATCAGGATCTTCGTGCGTTTCCATGAAAACACCGGCAACACCGACGGCAATAGCTGCACGGGCGATCACAGGAACCATGGTACGATCACCGCCCGATGAACTACCTTGCCCGCCTGGCTGCTGCACCGAATGCGTCGCATCCATAATCACCGGATAGCCTGTTTCCGCCATAATCGGAAGGCTACGCATATCGGAAACAAGCGTATTATAACCGAATGAAGCGCCACGTTCAGTGAGCAAAATGTTGTCATTGCCGCTTTCGGAAACCTTAGCCGCCACATTCTTCATATCCCAAGGGGCAAGAAACTGGCCTTTTTTCACATTGATCACCGCGCCGGTATTCGCCGCCGCTATCAAAAGATCGGTTTGACGACACAAGAACGCAGGAATTTGCAGTATATCGACATGCTCCGCCACCTGCGCACATTGCTCGGCAGTATGAATATCGGTCAACATCGGAATGCCGAATTCTTTTTTCAAATCTGAAAATACAGGCAGAGATGATTCCAACCCCATGCCGCGCACACCTTTCAGGCTTGTGCGGTTCGCTTTATCAAAAGACGTTTTATAGATAAACGGAATACCAAGCTCTTTAGTAATCTCGACAAGCGCCCCACACATATCAAACGCATGGTCGCGACTTTCCATCTGACACGGCCCCGCGATCAACGCGAAAGGCTTGTCATTGGCAATTTCTATGTTTTGCACGGATACGGTTTTCATAACTTTCTAACAGCTTCAACAATTTCATTTTTTAAGTGTTGAACTTCTTTCTCAATTTCTCTTTGTACACCAATGTAATTTTCAAGCTCTTCATGTCTTCCTGTAAAGCTCGTTCCAGATTGTTTAACCCGTATTTCAATTGCATTTAATTTTGTCCTGCAATTAATAACTTCGTCATACTGCTTGCGTATAGATGGATAGTAAATATCTATTATCATCTCTATACGTCCAAAATTAAGCTCTGACGCCCCTTCTTTAATGTCCATATCTAATAGTTCATTGTAACTGATACGCCCATCCAACCAATAATTTCTTCTCATGTAGTAGCCAGTCAGGCCAGACATCCATAAACATATCAAGTCGTACAGTTCTTCACCTTTTTCTCTCAATAAGCTTTGCTGTTCATTCGCTTTTTGATGCTCAAGACTATGCTGCAAGTTTTTTGAATTAGTGCGGTTGGTAATAAAAACACCAACAAAAGAAAGAAAACCACCCACAGCAGCAGAACTTAAAATTGTAATGGCGTAATGGAAGTAATCCATTAAACTTTAAACCAATCTGCTTTGCGCCAATGCGGCCTCGATAAAGCTCACAAATAAAGGATGCGGGTCAAAAGGTTTGGATTTCAATTCGGGGTGATACTGAACACCGATAAACCATGGATGGTCAGCGCGTTCCACCATCTCCGGCAATTCCCCGTCAGGTGAAAGCCCAGAGAAAATCAAACCCTGCTCTTCCAGTTGATCTTTATAATTGATGTTCACTTCGTAGCGATGACGGTGACGTTCACTGATTTCGGTCGAACCGTATATCTCCGCCAGCTTTGACCCCGCAACAAGCTTCGCAGGATACGCGCCAAGACGCATCGTCCCGCCAAGATCACCATCTTCACTACGCTCTTCCGTACCGCCCTCTGTCTGCCATTCGGTCATCAAACCAACAACATGTGACCCGCCCTCTTCCAGCTCACTGGATGTGGCATCTTTAACACCGCAGAGATTACGCGCAGCCTCGATAATCGCCATCTGCATACCCAGACAAATCCCGAAATACGGAATTTTTTGTTCCCGCGCATACTGAACGGCCATAATTTTACCTTCCGTACCGCGCTTACCAAAACCACCCGGTACAAGAATGCCGTGAACACCGGAAAGGTGTTTGGCAGGACCATCTTCTTCCAGAGTTTCAGCCTCAAGAAACTTCAGCTTAACCTTTGCCTTATTGGCGATCCCGCCATGAATAAGGGCTTCATTTAATGATTTATAGCTATCGGCAAGGTTAGTGTATTTACCGACAATCGCGATTTTCACTTCACCTTCCGGCTCTTTGATACGGCGAATAATGCGCTCCCAGATCGAAAGATCAAGATTGGCAATGTCCTTAATACCGAACACGTCCATCACCTGATGATCCAAACCTTCGGCATGATATGAAATCGGCACTTCATAGATAGAAGAAACATCAAGCGCCGGAATAACCTTTTCTTCGGCAATATTACAAAACAGCGCAATCTTGCGGCGCTCCTCATTATCGATTTCACGATCCGCACGGCACAACAATATCTGCGGACGGATACCATAGCTCATCAGCTCTTTAACGGAATGCTGTGTCGGCTTGGTTTTCAATTCACCCGCCGCCGGAATATACGGCAGCAACGTCACATGGATAAACAACGCACGATCAGCGCCAACCTCGTTACCGAACTGACGGATAGCCTCAAGGAATGGAAGTGATTCAATATCACCCACAGTTCCGCCAATCTCACACAGAACAAAGTCGGCTGTACCTTCTTTTTCCATGATGAAATCTTTGATCTCATTCGTGATATGCGGAATAACCTGAATAGTCGCGCCCAAATAATCGCCGCGACGTTCCTTTGCCAGAACCTCGGTATAAACCTGACCTGTTGTGATATTGTCGTTCTTGCGTGCCGGAACACCCGTAAAGCGCTCATAGTGGCCTAAATCAAGGTCTGTCTCCGCACCATCATCGGTCACATAAACTTCACCATGCTGAAACGGGCTCATCGTACCGGGGTCCACGTTCAAGTAAGGGTCGAGTTTACACAGACGGACTTTATAGCCGCGAGCCTGCAATAATGCGCCAAGCGCAGCGGAGCCAAGGCCTTTTCCTAATGAGGAAACAACGCCGCCGGTAATGAAGATGTATCTTGTCATGTTAATTGGCTACGGGTACCTCGGGAGGTTTCGCCGGTATTTCTGATTCTTCGGGTTGAATTTGCAATGTCTCTATCGGTAAGGCTTGCTCTTGCTCTAATGCGTCCAAAACCCCTACAGGTTGGCTCTTCTGTCCGGCAAGAATGCCAAGAGTAAGGCTGGTGCAAAAGAATGCGAAAGCACAAATGGCTGTAGCACGCGTCATAAGACTGGCTGTACCTTTAGCCGTAGCCAAACCGCCAAGTCCGCCGCCACCGCCACCAATACCAAGTCCGCCGCCTTCTGAACGTTGCAGAAGTACGAGACCAATGATCGCGAGCGCCAAAAATAAGTGAATTACTAAGATTACGTTTTCCATGGAAAGCCTTTGTAGTGAATTTATGCAGCCTTGGCAATAGCCAGAAATTCTTCTGCCTTTAATGATGCACCACCAATAAGCGCGCCATTCACATTCGGTATGGATAACGTAACAGCCGCATTATCAGGCTTAACCGACCCACCGTACAAAATACGGATGTTTTCATACGCAGATGTATAGTTTTTAAGCTGCTCCCTTATAAAGGCATGCATCTCTTGAATGTTCAACGGAGTCGCGGTGTTACCCGTGCCGATAGCCCATACAGGCTCATATGCAATGGTAATATTGTGATAGTTCTCAAGCTTCGGAAGCGCCGCGGCTAATTGTTTTTGAACCGTTTCTTCATGTTGCCCTGCGTCTCGTTGTTCTTGGGTTTCTCCAACACAAACAATAGGGCTTAGGTCATAACGCAACGCTGTTTTTACTTTATCACCAATCATTTCATCACACTCGCGGCAATGTAATCGTCTTTCGGAGTGCCCTAAAATCACATAAGTACAACTGGAATCCCGCAACATAGCTGCTGAAATTTCGCCCGTATGGGCTCCGTCATCATAGGCCGAACAATTCTGCGCCCCAAAGCGAAGCTCGGGAAAACCGTATATAGCGTGGCGCACAGCGGGAATATGAAGATACGGCGGACACACAACCATCTCGCATTTTTTAAGGATGTCCTTCTGTGCATCAAGGTTATTAATAACCCCGGCAATCAATACGCGAGCATCTTCCATGCTCCCGTTCATTTTCCAGTTTCCGACTATAAGCTTTTTCATTCCCGTATTGCTCCTCAAATAACAACGTCCTATAGTGCAAGCCGAATACACAAAACTCAAGTCTTTCAACGGGCTTAAAACATAAAAACTGAAGGATAAAACTATGGTAATGACCGCTTTGCGCGATGGCGCTTCCAGTGGCATTTTGAAATTCTTTTTACTGGGGCTGCTTGCAATGGCCGCAGGCGGTCTCATATTCACGGATATGGGCGGCTTCTTCAGAGGGGGAATCACAAACTCGGACGTAGCAAAAGCCGGAAAACAAAACATTTCATTGATGCAATTCGACCGCACGCTTCGCGCAACGTTGCAACGTTTTAACCTGACCCCGCAACAAGCATGGAAAATTGGCTACGTTAAAGAAATATTGAAGGGCGAAATGCGTGCAAGCTTGCTCCAACAAGAAGCCGTAGACCTCGGCCTCGTCGTGAGCAACAAAATTATCGCTGAAAATATTCAGGATATGATTGCACCTATGGTCCAGCCGGGACAACGCCCCGCTGATGTTTTGGAACAGGTTTTAAGATCTCAAGGCATGAGCGAACAACAGATGGTTTCATCATTGCGTCGCGACATGTACATCAACTTCGTATCAAACGGCATACAGTCGGGCTTCCTGCCAATCTCGGACATACTGGTGCAAGACATTGCCCAGTTCGAGGGCGAAACCAGAGATATCTCTTTCATTACATTCAATCATGATGACACCCAAGAGGTCGAAAAACCTGATGAAACCGTGCTTCAAGCATTCTACGAAGGCACAAAAGAAGCCTACGCAAAACCTGAAACACGGAAAATCACAGCCGTCCTGATAGACAACGAAAAAATTAAAGAGACACTCGAAATCTCTGAAGAAGAACTACAGGACACATATGACCGCACCATCGATCACTATAGAGTCGGAGAGCGCCGCAGTATTGAACAAGTCATTTTACAAGACGCTACGCAAGCTGAAGAAGTTGCGAAGCAAGTGCGTGATGGCAAATCACTAAAAGATGCAGCCCAAGCCGTAACCGGCAATACAACGGACCTGATCCCTCCGCGGGACATGGAAAAACAAGGATTGCTGGACGAGCTTCAAGAACCGGTATTCTCGGCAAAAGAAAAAGACATTCTCGGCCCTATTGAATCCGCCCTTGGTCATCACGTTGTGGTTTTGAACAAAATCAAACCCGAAGAAACAACACCGTTTAAAGATGTTAAAGAAACCATCAAAAACGAACTAAGTGAGACGCGCATTCTGGATGCACAATACGACCTCGCCGCCAGTGTGGACGACTATCTCGCCGCTGGTGAAAACCCCGAAGTTATCAAAGAAGAGCTTGGCGTTGAAATTCAAAGCTTCCCCTTCACCACCGCTTTTGGTGTCGGAGAAGACGATAAAGCAACACTGACTGCTGATTTTGGAGCTGATGCGACATCAATCATAGGCGAAGTATTCAAACTTGGTGAAGGTGAAGCAACGCAAATCATCGAACTTGCAGACGGTCGTCAGGCCGCCTTTATAGCCGATGAAGTAAAACCCAAAACCTTTATACCATTCGAAGATCTGAAAGCAGAACTTGAAGACCGTTGGATAAAAGAGGCTAAAAGCGAAGCAAACCGTAAAGCCGTACAAACCTTGATCGAAGCAGCCGCAGAGGATGAATCGGGCCTAGCCGGACTTGCTAAAACCAACGGCAAGACTGTTCAGAAAATAGAAGGCATAACAAGACAAGACCGCTTAAAAGGCCCACTGAGCAAAGCTGATATTTTGCAAATATATGATGCAAAACCACACACTCTGTTCACCCTGGACCTAGCGGGTAGCATTGCTATCGCGACAGTCACGAATACAGAAATTTCAGATAAAGTTGATGCTGAAAAAATAGCGTCCACAAAAAGCGCCCTTCGTCAGGCACAACAAAAAGAAGCATTCGACCTGTATATTCTATCATTGGGTAACAAATACTCCACACGCGTCAATGAGCGTCTACTGGAAAGCGCTTACGGGCCGGAAAGTCAGCAATACTAATGCAAGCCTTCCCCACTGAAGCAGATTTCAAAACGGCATTCGACGCTGGTCAAACGCAATTGGTTACGCATCAATTCGCGGGCGATCTCGAAACACCTGTCGGCACATATCTTAAACTCTGCATAGACGAGCCCTACTCGTTTCTTTTGGAATCAGTAGAGGGCGGCAGCGTTCTGGGCCGCTATTCCATTATCGGTTTCGATCCCGATCAAATCTGGACATGCTCCAAGGGGAAAGTCAGCTTGACCGATGGCGAGGGCAAACCGATTGATCACAACGAAGGTGATGCGCTCGCTTCGCTGAAGGCACACGTAACCGCTTGCAAGATAGACAATGCACCTGACGATATACCGCCAATGGCTGTATCGGGCCTGTTCGGCTATGTCGGTTATGACATGATCCGTCTGATCGAGGATATTCCCGACAACAACCCCGACCAGCTCGGCATTCCCGACAGCACCCTGATGCGCCCACGCGTGTTGGTGATCTTCGACAATGTAAAACAACTGGTCACTATCGCCTGTCCCGTATACGACCACGCAAAAAATTCGAAATTAGCCGCAGCAAGCGCGTACCACGCCGCCAGCAGCCTGATCCGCCAGACACTTGATCAAATTTTCACTTACGTTGACCGTGAACGCCTTGACCACAATAGCGCCATAAAGACACCGCTGGACGTTAGCTCCAACATGAGCCGCGAGGATTACCACGAAGCGGTCAAAAGCGGAGTGAACTACGCCATTGAAGGCGATATCTTTCAGGTCGTTCCCAGCCAAAGATTCTCTGTTGATTTCGACCTGCCGTCTTACGAGCTGTATCGCTCCTTGCGACGCGTAAACCCGTCACCCTTCATGTTTCATGTTGCCTTAGGTGATTTCCAGCTTGTCGGTGCCAGCCCTGAAATTCTGGTACGCGTCCGCGATAACGAAGTCACAATCCGCCCGATTGCGGGAACACGCAAACGTGGACAAACCTTACAAGAAGATGACGCACTCGCCACAGAGCTACTGGCTGATGAAAAAGAACGCTCGGAACATTTGATGCTGCTCGATCTTGGCCGTAACGATATAGGCCGTGTCGCGCAGACAGGAACAATAGATGTCAACGAATCCTTCATTGTCGAACGGTATTCCCACGTCATGCATATTGTCTCGAACGTAAAAGCACAGCTGAGGGAAGACCTCGATGTCATTGATGCATTCTTTGCGGGCTTCCCCGCAGGAACGGTCAGCGGCGCGCCAAAAGTTCGCGCAATGGAAATCATTGATGAGCTGGAAAATACACGCCGTGGTTTTTACGCTGGCGGCGTAGGTTACTTCTCAGGCAACGGTATGCTCGATACCTGCATCGCCCTTCGCACTGGCTTAATCAAGGACGGAAAACTGCATGTTCAGGCGGGCGGCGGCGTAGTTGTCGACAGCGACCCTGAGTTCGAATACCAAGAGTCGGTCAACAAGTCCAAAGCCCTCATCCACGCGGCTGAACTGGCTATTCAAGCTGCCAAGTAATCTATTCAGGTTTGTTTTGACCCAAAAGCGTTTTCAGGATTGATTCCCGCGCTTGCGCACTGTTGGGGTCAACGCGTTCTGGTTTTACATCCACTTTCGGTGGCACTGTAACGGCCTCTTTAGCCACGGCTTTCACCACAGGCGCAGCCTCTTCTTGCTCTTCACCCGCTGCAGGCTCTATCTCAGCCACGGAAGTCAAAGCAGCAACGCGCGGCGGATTATCATTCGCGGGACGCTCCAACAATTCACTAACATGAACAATCTCGAAACCGCGGCTTTGCGCATCCGGTATCCATGCTTTCAATCCGGCAATCGTTACGCCTTTTGGATGACCGATCGCAATCGCATGCCCTTTGCGCGCGGCCACTTTCTCAAGCTTACGCAAAGCTCCCATCACAAATTCAGGAGTCTCCTCATGGTCGAGGAACACATCGCGTACCGCAACGGGCAAACCATACTCACGCGCCGTTTCCGCCGCAATGGATGATGATATCGTACGGGAATCAACAAAGAATAAGTTTCGCTTCTTCAAAGCCTTCATAACCTCGGCCATAGCACGTTTATCCTGTGTCACCTTACTGCCCATATGATTATTCACGCCTTCATAACCTTCAAACGTCTCGAAAGCCGCCTGCATATTTTCGCGTATCTCTGCATTATCCATTCCTGATTTAATGGCAATAGGACCAAGGCTTACGGGATTAGTCACCGCCTGCATTGGCATGTGAATCATCAACTCATGCCCCGCATTGCTGGCTTGCTTCGTCATTTTTGTCAAACCATCAGCATAGGGCAAAAACGCGAGCGTCAGCGGTGCATCCAGATTAATCGTTCGCAGGCTGTTCCCATGACTAACACCCATATCATCGATAATAATAGCAATTTTCGGCGTACCGTCGGGAATAATTGGGGCATATTGAGGCGTAGACTTTACAGCCTTCACAGGTGCATCTTCCACGGCTTCTGGAATCGCAGCAATAATCATCTCGTCTTCCTGTAGATCGGGCCCATACGCCTCTTTGCCGAGCACATAAGAGGTCTTTATATCTTCAAGTTCTAGTTGAGAAAACTCATTTATATAACTGTTTTTGCTGTACATTACGGGCGCAATGTAACTCTCGCCCTGCTCTAACGCATCTCGCGCACTAACACGATCCTTCTCACCCCCGAAATCCGGCATCGCCTGCACAACGACAAACAATGCCAAAACGGTAAACACAAACATCACTGTATCTGGGGTGTTGAAAGAATATTTCATACGCAGATCATACGCCTTTTAAGGCATTACGACAATCACACACACATACATGCCCTATTTATACCCAGCTTATCCACGGAACTATCAGAGCTTTATCTCTTGCTTTGCAGCATAAGAATGCGCGATAAACACAAACCATGATAATTCTGATCGATAATTACGACAGCTTCACTTACAACCTCGTCCAGTTTTTGGGTGATTTAGGTGCGGAAACGGCTGTCTACAGAAACGATAAAATTACGGTCGATGAGGTATTCGCGCAAAAGCCCAAAGGCTTGCTGATCTCTCCCGGCCCCAGTGACCCCGATCATGCGGGAATATGTCTAGAGCTTGTCCAACGCGCCGCAGATGAGAATATGCCCCTGTTCGGCGTATGCCTCGGCCACCAGACAATCGGGCAGGTCTTTGGTGGCAAAGTGATTAAATCCAAGCCATACCACGGCAAAACATCAAACATCACCCACACCGATAAAAGCGTCTTTAAAGACCTCCCTTCACCGCTGGAAATCACACGCTACCATTCACTGATCGTTGAACGCGACAGCTTGCCCGACAGCTTGGAAATCACAGCAGAAACAAATGACGGGATCGTTATGGGCCTTCAACACAAAACCGCCCCCATACACGGCGTACAATTCCACCCAGAAAGCATCGCCACCCAAGAAGGTCACGCGATGCTGAAAAACTTCTTAAACATTCTATAGCTATGAAACCATTCCCCGACGGCTCAACACCTTTAAGCGAAGACGACATGATAACCGCCATGACCGCAATCATGGACGGGCAGATATCCGATCAGGATATTGAGATATTCCTCGTCAACATGAATGATCGTGGCGAAACCGTTGAGGAACTGACAGGCGCAGCCAGAGTTATGCGCGAAAAAGCATCCGGCCTCAAAGCGCCATATGGCGCGGTTGATTGCTGTGGTACAGGCGGTGATAAAAGCGGCACGTATAATGTGTCAACAGCAGTCGCTATGGTCGCGGCATCCTGCGGTGTGCCGGTCGCAAAACACGGCAACCGCGCCGCAAGCTCCAAATCAGGCGCAGCCGATGTCCTCGAAGTCCTCGGTGTTAATCTAGACATGAGCAAAGAACGTCTCGAAGAAGCGCTGGAGCTATATCATTTTGCATTTCTGATGGCCCCCAATCACCATCAAGCTATGAAACATGTTGTTCCGGTGCGTAAAAAACTGGGCCGCCGCACAATCTTCAATCTGCTCGGCCCACTTGCCAACCCCGCCGGCACCCGCCATCAACTCATCGGCGTGTTCGACAAACAATGGGTCATGCCGATGGCCGAAACATTGCGCAATCTGGGTACAAAACGTGCTTGGGTTGTTCACGGCTCTGACGGCCTCGATGAAATCACAGTCACAGGCCCGACCTCGGTCGCCGTACTCGACGAAGAAGGCAACATCGAAACCAAAAAAATCACTCCCGAACATTTCGGCCTCCCTACACATGATCTGGAAAAGCTCAAAGGTGGAGACGCAGAAGAAAACGCGCTCGCATTGCGCGCGGTTCTGGAAGGCCAAAAATGCGCCTATCGCGACATTGTTGTTGCCAACACCGCTGCCGTGCTCGTCATTCACGGCAAAGTTGAAACACTAGAAGCTGCGGCAGAACAGGCGAAAAAAGCCATTGATGATGGACTGGTTATGCAGCTGCTCAAAGATTACGTCTCATTTTCAAGAGGCTTATAATGAGTGTTCTAGCCAAAATCTGTAACGACAAACATGCGCATGTCGAAGCACAAAAAAGCGCTACATCGTTTGAAGCGCTTAAAGATCAGATCGCGGCACAACCCCCGCCGCGAGGCTTTATCCAGCAAATTAAGAACGTCAGCTCGGACGGCATCGCCCTTATCACCGAAGTCAAAAAAGCATCACCCAGCAAAGGCGTGATCCGCGAAGATTTCAACCCTGCTGAAATCGCCAAAGCATACGAAGACAATGGCGCGGCTTGCCTCTCCGTGTTAACGGACATTCCCTATTTCCAAGGCTCCGACGAATATTTCACAACCGTGAGAAACACCGTCGCCCTGCCCATGCTCCGCAAGGACTTTATGATCGACCCTTATCAAGTCTACGAAAGCCGCGCACTTGGTGCTGATTGCATCCTGATAATCATTGCCGCCCTCGAAGGGTCTCAGGCCAAAGACCTGTACGATTTGAGCGTGGAGCTCGGCATGGATGTCCTCGTCGAAATCCATAACGCGGAGGAATTGGAACAAGCAATTAACCTCAACCCGCACATGATCGGCGTAAATAACCGCAACCTCAAAACTCTGGATGTTGATGTTCAAACGTCTTTTGATCTGCTTTCGAACATCCCCGACACAACCATCAAAATCGCCGAAAGCGGCATCAGCGATCCGGAAACAATCGAATCATTATTCGATGCGGGATATGACGGATTTTTGGTTGGTGAAAGCCTGATGCGTCAAACCGATATAGGAAGCGGCGTACAAAGATTATTACGAAAAGAATTGACACATAAAGAGAACTAAAGTAGAACAAAAAGTGTTTATTTTTGCGTTTTATGCCATATAAAAGGTAAATCCCAAGAACAAGAGGATACGCCATGCTAACCAAAAAACAGCGTGATTTACTGCTTTTTATCCACCAACATCTAAGTGAAGATGACGTTCCCCCGTCTTTTGAAGAGATGAAAGATGCCCTTGGATTAAAATCCAAATCGGGAATTCACAGGTTAATCAGCGGCCTGGAAGAACGCGGCTATATTGAACGCCTCCCGCATCGTGCACGGGCTCTGCAAATCAAAAAACTGCCGGACGGTATCAAAAAAGATTCAGAAAACTTGGCCAGCGCCGTTACCGCCGCTTACGCAAACGAAAACACGTCACAACTAGATCAAATTCCTTTGCGCGGTAAAATCGCCGCAGGTACGCCGATCGAGGCCATTAATCACGATGGTGAATTTATTGATATCCCGCCGGGCTTCGCCGGATCAGGTGAGCTATACGCCCTGACCATCGAGGGAGACTCCATGATCAATGCCGGTATTCATGATTCCGACATTGTCATCATCAAACAATGTGACACGGCTGAAAACGGCACAATCATTGTTGCTCTGGTTGACGGAGAAGAGGCAACGCTTAAACGTCTGCGCCGCGCCGGTAACAAAATCGTACTTGAGCCAGAAAATGACGAATACGAGCCCCGTATTCTTGAACCTGACCGTGTGAAAATTCAAGGCCGGCTCGTCAGCTTGATGCGCACCTACCACTAAGCACCTTACTGCTCCGGCCACCACGGACGCTGTATGTCGGGGTTTATAACGTGCTGAATCTTGGCACCGTCATCACTGATAAAGACAGCGGCGGCCCCCTTGCGGTAAACGTCGAACCGATCAATCACCTGCGCATCTTTACAATAC
>CAYGQG010000020.1:0-19360 GCA_964351955.1 uncultured Micavibrio sp.
CTCCTCCGGCTGAGATGGTTACAATCATCGCATTAATGACTGTCGTTAGGGCTAACAGTGCATCTGCAGTCAACAAGCGTACAACAGATTCTCTTAAAGCTGTTTGATCAGGATTTTCAACATGATCCTTGGCTTTGAGAATACCTTGAACACCAATGACCAAAGCCAGCAGATAACCAACCGCAGAGACAATGCCCGGTGTGTTGCTGATGGAATCAATGATGTTTTGTAGAATAAAGTTAAAGTCGTTAACCAAAGCACCGAGAATAGGAATACCCGAAGCGATACCAAACAGGCTACCAATCGAGTTAACGATGCTGAAAGCATCGAAGGACATCGCGTCGTTACCGATTGTTTCGCGTGCTGCTTCATAAATAATAGGCAGCGCCATCAAAGCACCACCAGCAATTAATCTTATAAATCCTGTTCTTAAGGGAGTCTGTGTCGGGTTCTCGACATGATCTTTCAGTTTGAGCACCCCAAGGACACCCAATAAAAGCCCCAGCGCGTAGCTAAGGGCAGAAACAAGGCCCGGCAATTGCTGTGTCGAAGCAATCGCGTTATCGGCAATGTCGTTGATGTCAGCGGCCGCAAAGGCATCAAAACCGATCAAAACCAGAGGTATTGTTAAGAAGAATGCAGCGAAACGCTTAATGTGCCCTATCATACTCTCTACCATATCTTTATTATGTACACCGCCATAATATATTACATTATAATCGCCCTGTTTTGCGCAAATTCAATATTGCGTTGCACAAAGCAAAGCTCTCTAACCTTAGATAGAATACCATAGAAATTACAAAGAAATGGTTACCGACAATTTTATCAGTATTTTTAGTAAGTTATCGGCAACCTGAACGAAATCTATTGAGAAACAGAGCCCGAAGAACCCTTAACAACCCATTTTCCGCCCTCAATCGCGATTGATCGAATACGGCCTAAACCAGGCACTCTATCGCCGACTTCAACACGTCTGAAATCGCCTTTATCGCTGGCAATGGTGGCGTTGCCCGGGCTGGCGGATCTAAGCGTCCATTTAACAGCAACGATTTTCGGGGCTGGTTTTGCGCCTGCCGGCGTGGAAGATGCGGCTGGAGGAGCAGAAGTGGTTGTTTTTGTTGGAGATTTTATAGGCTCAACAACAGCAGAACTGCTGGATTTTGCTGATTTTAGCTCTTTTTGCATCTGTGCAAGCTGGCTTTCAAGCTCACTTATCTTGCTTTCTGCCTGATCAAGTTGTGCGGATAAGGCAGAATTTTCAGCCGTAGTCTTGCTCAATGATTTCTCTCTGGCACTCACCTGCATGTTCAAATCGTTTACAAGAGCCCTCAAATCCTCTTGAGAGCTGTCCTCAGTAAGAGCAGCGGTCTCGGCGGGCGCTTCAATAATAGTGGCAGGTTCTTCGGGTTCACCAAGATCAATATCCATATCGGTGACATCTTCGACAGCGTTCTCTATTTCAGAAACTGTGGTGTCGTCCATTAATGTGGCGGGATCTTCCTGCGGCGTATCTTCAAAATCCAAATCAGCCAGCTCTGTATCGGCTGTATCGGACAGATCGGGAATGGGTGTTAGCACATCATCAACAGTCGCATCCGCGCTTTGATCAGTGCCGCTATCGAAGTCCAGATCAGCCAGATCCAGATCTTCCGTATCCAGACTTTCAATATCGTCAATTGAACTGGCAAGCTCGTCTGCCGCGCTCTCAAGCGGTGCAGGCATTGGTGGTAGATCAGTATTCAGCTCTTCTATATCTAAGAAGGCGTTATCCGTATCAGTCGTTACGGGCGGAGCGTCTGCAGGCGTGGTATCTGCGAGTGTATCGCTTTCCGCATCAGCCGTCGGCTGTAATGCAGGAACGGGCGCGCTACCACCTGAAAACATTGTAAAGTAAAGAATCCCGCCGCCAATAACAGCAGCAGCGCCAATGATGATCATGTTCAAAGAACCGCCACCCTTTTTCTTTTGCTTCACGGGTTTAGCGTCGGAATCATCTTCATCTGCGAATGCGTCGTCCTCGAAGTCATCTACCGTGGCATCATCAGCCGATACCTCGGAATCGTCGGTATCTTCATCAAAATCGTCCCAAGACTCATCGTCAATGTCCTCATCAACATCGTCAAAATCAATATCTTCGAAATCATCATCAATTTTGGGGTCATCGCTAGGCATGGTAAAAATCTTTCCAAAAGTTCTATATGTTTTGAAGTTTAATCAAAGTCGGCCAAAAGTCCAGATAGGAAGACAGATAGTTTAAATATCGTCATCCGTATCGATGTCTGGGTCTTCTACGACAGGCTCAAGAAACAGCAGCCCGAAAGGTGTGCCGGCTTCAACACGAATGAGAACCTTAACATTGTCGGCAATTTCACCAATAATGTCGCTCAACTCTTCACCGACCTCTTCAAGACCGGCAGCGATTTCTTGTTCTGTATCGGCATCTGCGGTCTCTTCTGCGACTGTCTCACCCTGAATTGTGATCGTGGTGAGGCCGGATTCGGCAACCGCTTCTGATACGCCTTCAATAAAGGCCGCAGCAGCAGGAAGAACAATGCGTTTAAAGTAGCGATGGTCAACTTCTGTCGCCATGCCCGGCAAAGTCGTAGCAGGGTCAAGCGCGACCGCATCAATTGTCAGGCTTTCACCGTCAAGCACGAGCGTATCGAAGTTAAGTGTTAGGAATTCGTCCTGAGCCTCGAAAGAACCCAGAATACGGTTACCTTTCAACGGACCGGACATGATCTCCGCCAGAACAGGACCAGGCGCATCGGTATTGGCTTCAGTCAAGAGCTGTGCATAGACGATTTCACCGGCAGGGAAAAGAATCTTAGGCTTTAGCTCTTCGTCTTCAAATTCATCACCGTCTTCAAATTCGCCGTCGAAGTCGTCTCCTAGCTCGGCTTCTCTCAGCTTCTCAAGAAAATCACCGTCGGTCATGTCTTTCTGGCCGATAAGGATTTCATTCTGTGTCTGCAAAATGGACTGCATTTGCTGTGACATCGCTTCGGCAAGAGCCGCAATAGCTTCTGAACGTTGCTGGTCAGCGCCTGTATCAACAGGAACAGCTGTTTCGCGTTGTTGTAATTCGCGTTCAAGCCTCTCTTCTTGCAGGCGACGCCACCTTTGTAGTGGGTCTTCTGCTTCATCTTCTTCATCTGGCAGGCTTACAATGCCCGGTGCCGGTTCAATAGGAACAGGCAAGGCACTTCCGCCAGTGTTAAAGGCATCTTCAATGGTTTTCTCGTTAATTTCACGAACGGCTTCGCGATAGACTTCTGATGCGCCTTCGCTACCCGGTGTTGCGGTAATTTCAGCAGGGGCACTGATCGTAGATGGCGCAGGACCAGTGTCCTCACCACCAAGAAAAGAGATCAGAATAAAGAAGACAATACCGCCACCGGCAATAACGCCGATTTTGAACAGAGCATTATCACGCCACAAATCGCCAAGCGTGTTGCCGCCTTCTTTTTTCTCAAAGTCGTCAAATGATTCGTCTATATTGAGATCATCATCGAGATCATCACTCATCTAAAAGCTCCTCTAACATATCGCCGCGTGATGATAGTCGGGCACGGACCATTTTCCCTCTTTCAGACAGCAGAATTACCGGCGCATCTTCAATTTCATAGACACGAGTACCGTCTGCAGATGTGGCAGAGCTATTCCATCCAGGCGACAAAAGCGTAAGCGGCGTACGTACATATACAAGATCATTAAATCGATAAGCCGAAGTGCGGCTGTCAACACCGTTTACATCTAAACGAACAGCTTCGGAAGGAATGCTGCCTTGGAGGATTTGCGACATATCTTGATCACCGGCTGATGTTGAAATGCCTGTTTCAATGATGGGTGCTTCTGCCAAAGGCCCGAAATCAGGCAATACAGCGTCAACACGATAATGCACAACGTCACGATTGGTCTCTAATGTGATGATCACAGGAGTCATGAGACCCGTCATTGTAATAGACATGTTGCCATAGGCATATTCGGATTGCGGTGAAATGCGGAATACGTGAGTAAATTTTTCAGGATCCTGCACCACTTCAAGAATTTCGAAATTACCAGCCCAGCTTACGGTTTGTACCGGCCAAGGCGCACCGGAAGAGTCGAGGAAGTTGATCGTTGTTACGTGACCATAGGCCAGCTTGATAACGATCGGCTCGGCACCGGGGTCCAGACTGATGTTTTTGACAACAATCTCGGGCTTGGGATTTGGATAAACGGGTGTTTGTACGGATTCCTGTGTGCGGTCAAAACGCTCTAGCAAAGTTCTGATCTCTTCGGGGCGCAAAGGCAACAAGCCTTCCAACGCCGCATCAAAGGCTTCTTTACGGGCTTGTTCTTGCAATTCATCCGCAGATGGGCCGAAACCCAGCGCCTCGTCATTAGAGAAGTCGAAAGCTTCATTGTTCCCTGACGGCAGCGCGTTTGTATCAAGAGCAGGCGGCCCTTCACCGGGAAGTGTAGGCAATTGTGCGCTTGCCGGAGCAGTATGCGCAGTTGCCAAAACAAGCCCCGCCGTGCTGATCAGCGCACCGCGAAACAGAATATTGGTTGATTTTGCAAGTGTGGAAATTAGTAAACGCATGCTGTCTTACTTAAATTTTGAACAAAGACCTTCATAAAGAATAAGCCCATTAAAAAACCCTGTCATCCGTCTAGCGCGAAATTTTACAAACTGCGCACAGTTAAGAAAAATCCCGATTATCGTGGAACGGCAACCCATTGCTCGATTCCGACACCGTTTGCACTTTCTAAGCGTGGAACACGGACAATAACAATCGTTACGAGAAGCCTGTCGGTTCTGGTTCGCGCACCAGCCTGGTATGTCAGAACCAGAGGCATCTGAACCTCCCATTGGTAGCGACCGGCGACCAAACCTTCGGAAACAACGATCGGCGCACCTTGCGGGGCAGCGGTCAGAACCTGCTGGTTGGCTTCGACAAGCTCTATAATACGGGAACGCTCAAGAGCGCCGGTAAAGCTTTCCCACCCGCGACGGGTAAAGTTACGGGACGCTTCCTGCAATCTGCGGCGATAATCATTAAAGCCGAAAGTCATAACTTCGGTTGCGGCTTGTGCAACCCATGACATCAAGGCAGGTGTGCTGAGATTTGGCTCGCTCAACGCAACCATTGGGACCAAACGACCGTCTTCGGTTGTTGCGAAATAACGATTTTCCGGCTGGTGCGTTTGTATAACGAAATACATCGCTCCGATAAGGCCGATGATAATAACGGACAGAATAAGCGCCAGTCGTAAAAGCGTTCTGTAACCATCGCGGTAGAACTCGTTCCTGACGACAACGCGCCCTAGTCCCGAGACATCCTCGGCTGCTGTTGCATCAGCGGCCGCAGCCGCTGCATCCTGTTGCCCTTTTTTGGGCTTTTTTGCTTTTTTGTCTGCCATAAACTTTTAGTGCCTTTTAATATAAAGCGCAAAATTCAAAAATTATAGTGGACGAAATCCAGTGCAGACACAACCCAAGCAATTTAAATCAATTCATTTTTTCACATTTTGAAACGTGCCTTTTTGTTTCAGCCTGTGCTACACTATAAGGAGTGAGCAATTATTTTTTCCTGCAGAATTGTCCAAATAGCAGGGAAGACGGTTATTTTTTAGAGGTAAGGGCAGCGTAAGAAGAATGCATTATCGATCTGACGCTTTTTGGGGAATTCAGAAAAAATTTATAAGAAAGCCTATGCAGGCTATGCTGGTTTTTGGCATATGCATGGTTGTGTTTCCTGATTTTGCTCAGGCATTTAACTGTACACCTTACCCTCAAGAAATCAGAAGACAGCACCGAAGCGTACTCAGGCCACAAGTCACACGACACATTGCCGACGAATTCAATCAACATAGAGACTGGCTAACAGATACTTTCGCTCGTCAGCAGGTTATTCCGGCGCTGCAACTGATGACAGAGCAGATGACGACGGTTGCCATGCAACAAACAATGATCATCGGGACGTTCTTTGATGCCAAGCACCAGCTTGAAACACAAAGATTGTTTCAGGAGTTGCAGGTTCAGGCTCATAAAGATTACCAACCCAGTACCGCGTTCTGTACGTTTGGTACCAATGTGCGCTCTCTTGCCTCTTCGGAAGTGGCAGGGCGCTACACCGCAGTTGCCATGGGGCAACGCCAGATAGCGCGTCATTTGGGTCTTTCTAATATGGCCGGTGCTGATAATGCCGAAAATGATAAAGTGGCGCGCTGGGAACAGTTCAGAAATATTTACTGTGACCCGCAAGACAATAACTGGCTGGACGTTGCCAATACCGGTTTGGTTCCCGATGCCGCTGGTGTTGCCGACCCTGTATGTTTGACGGATGAACCGCCCGCAGGCGATTATAACCGGAACAAAGACAGAATTAATATCGATATAGATTACACCCGCGCTATTGAAAACAGACGCACTCTGGATATTGCGCGTATGTATGACGTGGCTTCGAATGACGAAATTGATATTCAGGCCTTGGGTAACAACCTTTACGGTAACGATATTCTTTTCCGCGATATTAGCCGGAGTAACTTAACCAATGATGACAAGCCGGACTTGTTCCTCACTTTGCGCTCTATTGCCGCGAAACGCAGCGTGGCGGAAAACTCCTTTAATACAATTGTCGGTATTAAAAGTCTGGGTGATGCCGCTGGTGTCTATACCGGTGTTCCGGTTGACACATATCGCTATCTTGGTAGATTGATGATGGAGCTTGGAATTCCCGAAGCGGATGTCCATGAATATCTTGATTTACCATTTTCGGTCAGCTCTCCTACGTCGCCGCGTTACCACATGAGTTATTTCTCTCAGTTGGAGATCATGGCGAAAAAGATTTATCAGAACCCCGATTTCTACGCGAATTTGTATGATAAGCCTGCCAACGTTCAAAGAACCAGCGCGGCATTGAAGGCGATTGAACTCATGCTCGATCGTGCGATTTACGAAAGTCAATTGCGTCAGGAAATGGCCATGTCGGTTCTGCTTTCATCCCGCATAGGTGTGAAGTTCTTTGACGTGAATAAATCACTGGCGAGTGGGAATTAGGAGATGGTCTTTAAGATGAAAAAAATCTTGAGCAAAAATAGTCACCTAAAAATGCTGACGGTTATTGTGTCGGCATTCTTACTGTCTTTTGTTGCAATCAGCATGACCCCGAAGTCTGCTGAAGCACACTGTTGTGGTGCGTATTTCAGGTGTGTGACCTGTATCAACGACACCGTATACAACGTTTCTAATACTGAAACGAATGACAGCCGCGATATTATCAATGAATTTGTTACCGATGAATTCGTGGCCCATCGCCAATGGTATATTGCCGTATTGTGGGAAGATAATATCCTGCCGGCAATGATGCTTATGGCTGATCAGCTTTCAGCCGTGTCTATGCACCAAACCATGCTGATTGGCGCAATGATGGACGGTAAGCACCAAATGGAAACGCAGCGCGTGTTACAAACTATCCGCGCCAAAGCCCATAAAGACTATCACCCGAGTAATGGTATGTGCGAATTCGGTACAAATGTTCGTAGCTTGGCAGCTTCCGAACGCAAATCGGAATTGAACGCCCACGTTATGAGCCAAAGATCACAAGACCGCGCTTTGGGCAATACGAATGTCGCGGGCGCATCCGGTCCTGATGATGATTTTGACAATCGTTTGGAGCAATATAAGCGTACGTATTGTGACCCCATGGATAGCAACAAGGGTTTGCAATTGCTTTGTGACCATGATGGTGCTGGCGCAGGGACTGCCGTAGGTGCTACGGATCTTCGTCGCGTTAACAAGGATGTTGATTACGTCAGAACTGTTGAGTTTCCAAACACCTTGAACATCGATTTTACGGATACGGCGCTTCAAGATGAAGAAGAAGACATCATGGCGCTCGCCAGTAATCTTTACGGCAACGTAGTCTTTAGCCGCATTGTTTCTCCTGAACGACTCGCGAACGTGGAAAAGGGCGCGGCTTTAAGATCGGCCTATATTGATATGCGCGCATTACTGGCCAAACGTAGCGTGGCAGAGAACTCCTTTAACGCAATCACATCTATGAAAGCAGCAGGAACCGCAGGGTCTAATGCGTTTCTGGAAGCAATTCTCGAAGAGCTGGGTGTTGATTCTTCAGGGACCGAAGTCACACAATCGCTCTTGGGTTTTGACCCCGCTTCTGCTGGGACAATCGGCCCGAGTTACCACGCTCAGATGGAATTGCTGACCAAGAAAATTTATCAGAATCCTGATTTTTACACGAATTTGTATGACAAGCCTGCCAACGTAGAGCGTAAAAAAGTAGCGATGCAGGCAATCGGCCTGATGCAGAAATTCGATCTCTATAAGAGTTATTTGAGAAACGAAGCCAACTTGTCGGTTCTTCTCGAGCTGGCGGTCGTAGACTTGCAAGAGGCGACAGAGAACGCAATGAGTTCGCAATGAGTTCGCAGGAATAGAATTTTGGTTTATGAACACATATACACGGCATAAAAACAAAAGCGCGCGCCCCAGAATTATGGTCTGGATGGGTGTGTTTTTCGTCTTTATGGCCTTCGCGGGTATAAGCCTTTTTTCTGGTCAGCAAAACGTTCAGGCCTCGCTACTTCAGGATAATCAGCAAACATCAGAGGTTTTTGCCTCCCTTTCTGGATTTGAGCCGGGCGCAAAAGTCGATTACAGAATCGTCGGCAGAAATGTCGAAACATTTACGGCTTCGGCTATTGTTGACGATAAGGGCACGCTTGATTTGCCTGCTCCGTCCGGTCTCGAAACTATTCAAGGCAAGGTGCGTTACCACCTCGAAATCGGTCAGGGCGCTGACAAGATCAATGTTACGTTCCATTTCGACACGATAAACGGAAAGATGTCGCTTGAAGGCGCGCTCGGTAATGAACATGAATCGCTCGAGGTGACGGCTCGTCAAACGGTTATAAAAACCAAACCCGATTGGGCGGGTCTGTTCGAAGAAACGGGCATCCGCATACCTGAAACAATCTCCAAGGAACACCCTGTACAGCTGGCATTCTATAATAATGATGTGGGCCGCGAGGGTAACAATTATCAAAGCCCTTCATACATCAAAGTTTTGACAGGCCCCGGTGGCGGTCAGGTTGGTTCCGGTAACGTTAACGTTTGGTCCGAAACAAACTGTGCCCCTTTCCAGCTGAGTACTTGTTATACCGGACGTGTTAATGCGCAAAATGACAATATCGTGAACAACATTGTGCACGCCATGCAATTGATGACCGAGCAAATGACCGTTGTCGCTATGCAACAGGTGGTCGCCGTCGGGACGTTCTTTGATGCAAAAGATCAAATGGAAGCTCAAAGAGAGCACCAGAGATTAAAAGCGCAGGCTGTTAAGGATTATCACCCGAGTGGCGGGCGTAAACATGACGGTACCAACGGGCCAAGCGGGCAAATGTGTCGCGTGGGCTCTTTCATGAAAGGTCTCGCCGAGACAGAACAGAAAGTAAAAGCTGATCATCTGGCTTTAAGCACGGCGCTGACAACATCCTATACCAATGTTTTCAACCACGGATCGGCTTTCGGTCCCGAGAGCGATTTCAAAAACCGCTTACAGCAATTTAAAACAACATATTGTGACCCTATGGACAGCGACAAAGGCCTTGAGCTGCTTTGTGATCATGATGCCGATGGTGCGGGTACGGGTGTTGGTGCAACGAATATACGCCGTGTGAACAAAGATGTCGATTTTGGTCGGACTATTGAATTTCCCTACACACTCGATATCGATTTCTTGAACACGGACGAGACTGACGATGAAGAAGACGTAATCGCGCTTGGTCGTAATTTATATTGGCCTGTCGCTTTGCGGCATGTTCCTGCGGAAACATTTCGCGATAACGCGCAATACTACCAACGTGCGCGGCATCTTATGGCGTTGACGAATTTGGCGCATAACTCCTATACAAAATTGGTCGCAATGAAGGCCCGCGCGCCCGTCCCTGATAACGCCGCCGCAATGCCGGGTTGGGCACATATGAAAGCAATGCTGCGTGAATTCGGGTTGACCGATCCGCAAATCGAAGAATATTACGGTGAAAATCCGAGCTACTACTCACAAATGGAGATTCTGACCAAAAAGACGTATCAGAACCCTGATTTTTACACGAATCTATACGATAAACCGGTCAATATCGAACGTATCCATACGGCGTTAAATGCCATTAAATTGATGCAAATGCGCGACCAATATGAAGCGTCACTTCGCCGTGAAATGTTGGCATCGGGTATGATTGAAAACGAACTGATTTCCGATCAAGAAGTCTTGCAGGGTGAGCTTCTTAACGCTTTCCGCAAATAAATCTGGCATCAATCCGATCCTTTAATCTCACTATTAAAACCGTCTTTTAGGCGGTTTTGTGCTTTCTGGCATTCTCCTTGCATATCCCGAAGCATGTAATTCGTGTCGGGCATGTTTTGCCTGCACGTATAATGACTTGGATTAAGGATAAAACCCATGGGCATAGCCAGCTTAAACGCGGCGCTCGCCGGTTTGCGCGTATCGCAGCAGCAAATAAGTGTGATTTCGACGAATATCGCGAATGTCAGCACGCCTGGCTATTCACGGAAACTTTTGCCGCAAAGCGCGAAAAGCGTTGCAGGTGTTACTGTTGGCGTTGCTACTGAAACCATTATCCGCAACGTGGATTTGAACCTCGAGCGTGATTTATGGACACAGGTCAGCTCTGTAGGCTCGCTGGACGTACAGCAAAGCTATCTGAACCGTGTGCAGCAATTCCACGGCCCGCCCGATGCTGAATTATCTATCGCGGCAGAAATTTCCCGTTTGCGCGACGGCTTCTCGGCACTTTCGGACGTACCGGATGACAGTTTTCTGCGCGCAAGCGTTGTCGATGACGCAGTAGCCGCCGCCGATAAACTAAATGATTTAGCAGGATTGCTGAATACGCTGCGCAATGATGCGCAAAACGATATCAAGCAAACTGTTGAGCGTGTAAATGATTTGCTCGAACAAATCGCCGGACTGAACGACCAAATTCAGGATAACGGTACAGTCGGAAGAACAACGGCACAATTTGAAGACCAGCGCGATGAAGCCATTAAAGAGCTTTCCGGCTTAATGGAGATTTCATTTTTCCAACGCGGAGACGGCGTATTGGTGGTGCAAACCAATCGCGGCGTAGAATTGGCAACCGAAACAGCCACATTTTTGAATTTCAACCCGACCCCTCTCAGCGCGACATCGTCATATCCCGCATCCATCAATGGTATCTTTATAGGAGATCCTTCAAAGCCTTCTGCGGTGGATATTACAGAAGCCCTGCCGGGTGGTCGTTTAGGCGGTTTACTACAATTACGCGATGTAACATTGCCCCGCCAGAGTGCGCAAACTGACGAACTGGCGTATAACCTCGCCCGTCGATTGGACGCACAAGGCTTGCGTTTATTTACAGATAGAATAGGCGCACTACCTGCGAATACACCGCCGGACCCGACAACCGACCCGCCCACACCTGTTGCCTATGTTGGTTTTGCGGCTGAAATACAGGTGAATGAAGTTATTATTGATGATAACGAGCTGCTACGTAACGGTACATACGGTGCGACATTGCAAGCCGGCTCCAACGAAGTTATTCGTCGTGTTCTCGAATTCGGTTTCGGCTCTGTTGAGGCGCAGATAGCAGAAAATCAGGATCTGGCAACGCAAGTTGATTTGCTCAATACTGGCGGCCTCGACCTACAAACTTTACTGGGATTACCATCATCAAACACGATGCTGGGTGGTCGCGATCTGGCCGCTTTCGCAAGCGTTGGTGACTTGATCACCTCCGCCGGTGGTGCGCTTGATGATCCGAATGACCAATTCCAGATTACATTTGCCGAACCGCGCACTGGTTTGGGCCCTGATACGATTACGGTTGATCTGAGTGATGCCGATCTCGCACCGGGCGTGAATGCGCTGGATCAGCTTGTGAATTACATTAATGGCCTTGCGGGGGGCGTGAACCCCGCTTTGAATGTTGTCGCCAGCGCAGGCCCGAACGGTGAATTGCAAATTGACACAACAGGGTCATACGAGATTGATTCCAATTTCGGCCCTACAGGGATCGCGCAGGACGGCCTGAATTTCCTAGGGTTAAGCGATAATGCAGGTGCACCGGTAGCGCCCGAAGACCCGTATTTCGATGTTCAGGTCGGCAATAGCGACATGGTCCGCATCACCTTGGAACCAGGTGATACAAGTGTAGAGCTTATCAGCAAACTACAAGCTGTGCCGGGGCTGGCGGTCGATACTGTTAATTTCGCGATTGATGGTGTGCTCAGACTGCGTCCGGGCAATGACTTTGATAATCCTGATTTTGGTGGTGATATCCGTATTGTTGGCGGTCCGTTCGATACGGCGGGCGCTGCTTATGGCGCTCCACCCGCAACGACGGTCAGAACAACTATTGATGACGGCGCGAATATTACATCCGCATTATTCGGAACATATTCGATTTCCGGTGCTGTTGTGACGAACGAGCCGATTATCCGTGATATCCCGTATTCATCCGAAACCAACGCATCATTAGGCCCGCCAATACCAACAACGTCTTTCCGTCAGGATTTTCTGGGGCCGCTTGCCAATATTTCAACGCTCGTGATCGGGTCATCCTCGTTAATCGATTTCTCACAAAAAATCGTTAACCAGCATACCCAAGACACCATTTTGATAGAGGCGCAGCAAGTTGACGAGGCATCGCTACGGGATGCGCTGGAAACACAGCTTTTGAATGAATCGGGTGTCAATCTGGACGAAGAGCTTGGTAATTTGATTGTTTTCCAAACCGCATTCAGCGCGTCTGCTCGTGTGGTAACAGCCGTAGATGAATTGTTTCAGGAATTATTAAGTATCCTTAGATAGGGCACTAGAAAGATTACAGGAGGTAAGATATGTCAGGTATTTCAACATTAGGTGCTGCACTTAACCGCATCAATTTGATCAATGTCCAAAACAAACAATTAGACACCTTGGCCAGCCAATTGTCTTCCGGTCGCAAGACGCAGCAATTTGTAGGCTTGCAGACTGATGTGCTGACATCCAAACGCGCGCGCGCGGATTTCGCAAATCTGGACACATATATCAACAATATCGACCACGCGGAACGCCGCATCAGCCTTACGCTTCAGGCAATAGAAGAGTTTAAGGCGCAAGCCGAGAATTTTGCCAATGCCCTTGTGACCTTTAATCAGGAAAGTGTGCACCAAGAGGGTGACGTAATTTATTACGATGATCCGCTAACGCCGGAAGTAGAGAACGTGCCTGTAGGTATGACATCTCCTGATCCTGATGTTGCGCTGGCCGGTATACAAGATCTGGCGGGCAATATTTTTGATTTTCTTGGCGACTTGCTAAATACGCAGGAAACAGACCGCTATCTTTTGAGTGGCGCGGCAACAACGCAGCAACCGTATAACAATACGGGCACGCTCGATACCGCGATTAGCTCTCTGGTCGGACGTTGGAAAGACGAAACATTGCCGCCGGGAATGAACCTGACCAATGATGAGTTAATCAGTGCCATTACCAACCGCAGCTCATCGGCGGACCCGAATGCGATTACGGATTCAATAGTCGGGTATGCACCGGCGTTAAGCACTAATAACGTAGGCGATGTTTTTGTCCGTGTTGATGAGCGATCTGAAATAGAGTACACCGCGCTGGCGAATGAAAAGCCGTTTCGTGACCTTCTTGTTGCGACGGGCTTCATTAAAAACGGCGACTTTACTCCAATCGCTGATTCGTATGCTGAGCCTTACACAGCGGGCGACCCGACGACAGCTGACGGCGCGCCCGGCGCAACAACCGTCGAGCAAAAGAATAACTTTTATGAGGTTTTCAACCAGCTTACAAAAATGGCGAATAATGCGATTGATGATATCGATGCCATACGCTTCAAGCTTGAAAATGTGCGTGCAAGAATGGCTGAGACCAAGCAATCGCACCAAAACACACAAGCCGTTCTTCAGAACACAATTGATTCGGTAGAAAACGTTGATATCAACGATGTCGCGATCAAGATCAATACGCTGCAGATTCAGCTAGAGGCATCCTATAGGGTCACCTCTAGTGCGCAGCAATTAAGTCTTGTGAACTTTATATAAGCTGAGAAAAGTTTAAGCGCGTTCTTCTACGATTAATGTCGCTTTTTGAGCGTCTTCCGAATTGCGCTTGAATACAAAAGCCGGGGCTTCTTCTTTGTTAATCCCGTCATTCATCAGGGATTTAAGCGCCGTCGTGATTTCACCGGCAACCAGAACATCTGATTCCAATGTGTAATCATGCATGGCTGACCATGTGATTTCAAATCCACCGATTTTGCTCCAGTTCTCTAAAGTTGCTTTCAAGCTGTCGCCTTTACGGGCTTCCCAGATAATATGATTGCTTGGGGCCGTATCCGCTGCGGAAGTTGCAACAGGTTGTCTTTCGGACAAAACCTTAATCGTGGTTTTTGGCTGTGCTTGCTCGCTTGAGCCCGGATCATTGATAGAGATACGGCGCACTTCTTCGGTGGCTTCGACTTGCGGGTCTCCGGCAGCAGGCGCGATGTTTTGTGGTTCGCTGTACGCTTCTTCAGGAATATCAATCGCATCTGTTTCCGAAGGTGTAGCAGCGGAATGCTTGAGGTGGTTAATTTGAATTACGCGGCCTGTAATATCGGCTTGTAGGCCCAAAGGCTCGATCATTCTGCGCATAACGGTGACCCAGTTATCGCCGCCCGACCATGATACTTTTGCACCCGGGTTGATTGTTTCACCAAAAGAGAAAGCATATCCGGCTGGTGCAACTTGCTGCAACGCCAAGGCCAAAGGAATATCGGTACCAAAACCGACTACATCCTGATCTTCAACCGTTGCTTCGGAGAAAGGCGCTTGAACAGCAGATTTCGAACCGGCAGGCTTGCCTGCGGGGAACGGATTAACCTTTAGGCCTTTTCCTGCATTGTCTTGCACAGCTTGCCGTACTTCTACAGGTGTGTCTTCAGGGACAACCGCTTCATGAACGACAGGCTCGTCCATAGGCATCATCGGCTCTGCAGCCGGAGGTTCAGCCATAGTCTCGACCTTCATGGTGTTTTCGGCTTGTGCCGCTTCCGAAGGTTCTTCACCGACATTCAGAGTTTTCATCTGAGGGCGTGATGTGATCGGCATTGGCGCGTCCATATCATTTTGCATGCCGTTATGTGCTGTTGGCTCTGGTGCCGTTGGCGCAACTTGCGTTGGCGGTGCACTCATATCGTCTTCTGCAAGCGGGGTAGGCTCTGCCGAACCCGGTACGGGCAGGAATGCATCATCTGTTAAAGGTTCTGCTTGCACAGGGGTCATCGTCGGGCTTTGTTGTGCTGGCGCGGGCTGTGTAGGCGCTGCCTGGGGAGCCGGTGATGGGGGTATCCATTCAAATCCGGCTTGAGTTGTTTGAGAAAAGCCAACAAAGGCGATACCTGCGGCTAAAAGCGTGTATGTCAGCGGTTGAGATTTAATAATTTTAAGACACAGCTTCATGGTGCATATCCTTAAGAGTAAACTTTATTATGTATTAAGCTTAAACCTTAGAACGCAGATGTTGAAAAAACAAGTGCAGATGGCGCTGTGCGTAAATTATTAAGTGTGATTCTAGCCGTAATCGATGAAATTACGTTTTTGAACGGAAATCCAGCCGGGGCGGTCATTGCCTACAATCCATGAGCGCAGGTTGCGCATAGCCGCAGGAACGGTCAGACCCTTGTTTTCAAGGAAACGGAACACCAGCAGAGTGATAATTGTAAGAACAATGGTCGAAAGACGCAGATAAACAAGAAGAACGGGGATAGGCGCGGCCGCACGGGCATCGAATGCCAAGAATCGAACCACGCGCATGGAATTACGCCAATGCCAGTTCTGCTTTTCCTGAAGATTCTCTAATTCCTGTGCTGCTGACATTTAAAAGCCCTCAATGTGTTTATCGGCGTATTTTTTCAACGCTGCCAATATCTTATATGAAAAGTGTAACGTGGTAAATGTTAAGGTGAAGTTAGCAAGCCCGCTAAAATTAAGCGCCTGTAGCAGAAGAGAGCAGCAAGTAATGCCGTCTGTCAATTACGCCTGCTTCATACTCGATTTCAGCCGAGCGCTGCATGGTTTGACCGTATTGGTTAATCATACGCTGGATTTCGTTCGGCCATTCGGTAAAGTCCATATCCATCAGCTTTTCCCGCACTTCATCGGGGAATTTCATCCATTCGCGAACACCGCAACGTCCGCCGCCTTCGCGCGGAACAAGCGCTTGCGTGACGATCAGGCGCAATGTTTCCATCAAAGCAATGGCGCGCTCTTCACGTTCACCCATCTCGTAACTCGACAGCATACGCTGAATCGTGTTGGCTACGCCCATTGTGTGAGTTGTAGTATATACGGCGTGACCCGTTTGCGAGGCTTCAATCGATGCGTTGATTGTTTCTCTGTCACGTGATTCCCCGACCAGAATGATCTCCGGTTTACGACGCAACGCGTTACGTACACCATGCGCAAAATCAGGCAGGTGACGTGGTATCTCGCTCTGTGAAACCAGAGAACGCGGGCTTTGGATTGTGTCATAGGTGTATTCGATCGGCGCTTCGTAGGTCAGCATCTTGCCGCAACCTTCGGGACGTTCCAGCAAGAAACGGTTTCCGGCAGCCAGCAATGTCGATTTACCTGAACCGGTTGGTCCGGTAACAACGACCAAACCCTGTCGCGGTGCCCAAGCATCAACGATCTCTTGTTCAATCGCCAAATCTTTAAAGGTCGGGGGCTCACTCGGCAGAACACGCATCGTAATCTGCGCGGCATCGCGTCCCTTGGAAAGAACTGCGGTGATGTTCACACGAAAACGGATACGGGTATATCGATCGGGGCGGATTTCATAGGAGACATCGAGATCTCGCCCGGAAGCCAGTCTGGCCAGCGCCTCCGGCCCGTAAATTTTGGAAAGAAATACTGCCATATCGGCAGCATCAATATTGCGGAAAGTTCCGGGATACAGCACGCCGTGAATTTCGTTGTAAACGGGTCTGTCTGTCTGGATGGTAACGTCGGAGGAGTTTTGCTTAACACACCATAGCAAGCAGGAGTCCACCATGTCCTCAACAAACCGATCTGGTTCCTCGGGCCATGTTTCCGCAAAATTGTCCTCAGGTTTGAGGAGGCTTAACGGTTTGCGGGCTTCCATTGCTCCGATCCTGTTATCAACTCTGGTATACCGGTGATTTGAACAGCACGGTCACCGACCCGCATTTCCTCGCCCCCACCCGTAATGCCGCGGTCAACTTGCAAAGCGTATGGTTGTGAAACCATGCCTTGCGACAGTAACGTACGGTATCGGATCATGCCTTCGTAATCGGCAACAAGGATACTGAGGTCTTCCTCAAAAATTTCGTTGGCTTGGCGAACGCCTTCTTCCCAGCCTTTTGTAACAAGCTCGACCCAGATTCTACGCTCTTCGTCATCCTCAGGGCGTAGAATATCGGGCGGTTCGTCAACAGTGCCCCATTCGCGCTCAAGATAAGTGCGCCATGTTCGTGGGCTGGAAACGATGCGGGCATTATTAACGATGTGAAAAATACGATCGGATACCGCTGCCTGTTGTCCGTCGCCTTCAATCAACATCGCATTGATAGATTCGCTGATGATTGGCGGCTCGATCAAAAGACCGGAAGGCGCAGCAATCAGCAACTGGCTGAAATCAAATACGCGGTCGAGATAACGGGCGCGGCTCTCTAATTCTTTACGAATGGCAAAAGAGCGCCAGGCTAAACCGCCGCGCGCACCCAAAGAAATAGCAGCCTCTTTGATCGCATCACGACGGATATCAAGCGGAAGACCGTCATTCTCGGCCAAAGTGTTTTCTTTTTCGATTGTTTGCAACTCGATAAGGCTCGGCGGAACAGGTGGCTCTGCTTGTGCGAAAGCATCTGTACTAGCGGCTGTGCCAGCCAAAGTAAGGGAAAGCACCGCAAAAGAGACAAGAGTGAGTTTACGCATGGGCCTAAACATGAAGTGTATTTACCCGCCTATGCCTGTGTTGGGAGGATAATGAATTTCAACAACGCGGGCTTCGCTGTCGACCTTAACATCGCCGCGAACACCAAGCTGCAATCCGATATCACGAAGAACGTCGATAACAGGACGGTTTTCGACATCTAATGAAATAACGACGGGAACAGGTGGCGGCGTACCGATTGTTAGGAAGTCATAACTGGAACGCTCGGCCAGAGATTCGGTAATAGGCTCAACAGGGCCGATCCAGTTAACAGTGACGGCTCTGCGCAATTCTACAGGCGCATTACCGACAGGGCCGATATTCGTAGCCGGTGTGCGGGATGATTCTATAGCCGCCAACGTTTGCAGGGCGTTAGACGCTCTGTCTGCGGCGGTGGCGAGCATGGCGCTCACAGTATCGGGCGCGGCAACAATCTGAGGATTGTCGTTACTATGTTTTGTGACATTCGAACAGGCGGCTGTTCCAAGTAATAAAACACAGAGTGAAACACGCGAAAAATGGGACAGTACTTCGGACATAATTATACTAGGCCTAATGTTAGAACGCGTTGTATTGCGGTCGTTTGCTAACTTATTTAAGCATTAAAACAACACAACACCGAAATCAAGGTTAGCGGCTTCATTAAAGCTCTGCAATCCCAAGTATCAGAGAGCTTTAAAACTGCCCACAGGCATTGTTACGAAAGCTATTGATTGGCTTTGATCAATCCGTTGTCGCGCATGATGTCAATTACCCGTCCTTGATACTTTGTGCCATGTCGCGGTGTGCGGGAATGATAATGCGCGATCGCCTTGGAAAGACTACCCGTTTCATTGAGGTGGGATTTGAAAATCCACGCCGCCACACCGACATTGGTGCACGCATCATCGCGCACCCACATACGGGCGGTTTCTTCACTGACACCCCATCTTTGCGCAAGATCGGGCAACCATATGGTGTTGATTTGCATGGGGCCGAGATCGGCGGTGCCGTTCGTGTTGCGAACTTCTTGCCCGACTTTGCCGCCTTCGGCTTTGTATATACCTACAAGCACGGCCGGCGGTACGGAGTATGTCTGGGATGCGAGCATTAAACATGCTGCAAGAACTTTACTGGCGGCCATTATCGGTTTTTCCTAAATACGCAAATATATTTATTACTATAAAGTGCGGTCTTAAAATTTTTCAAGTACGGCGTAAAAGCTTTTACTCGTCTTTTTTGAAAAAGCTCATCGGGCCGCCGCCTTGCTGTTCACTTTCACCTTGATTATCGCCTTCGCCGCTTTGTTCTTGCGGTGTTGGTGGTGCTGTCTCGGGCTGAACAGGCGGCGGTTGTGTCTGTAC
>CAYGQG010000021.1:0-3626 GCA_964351955.1 uncultured Micavibrio sp.
CGTAACCCGCGGTGCCCTGACAGGCTCCAAGAAAGTCTATATCGGCGAATATAAAGTCCCGATGCGCGAGATCATGCTCGACGACCCCGACCAGCCGAGCATCACCGTCTATGACACATCCGGCCCGTACACCGATGACTCGATCGAACTCGACATCATGCGCGGCTTGCCGAAAACCCGCCTGAGCTGGATCACATCCCGCGGTGACGTAGAGGCAGTCGAAGGGCGCAAAGTCAAACCCGTCGATAATGGCTATAAGGACGAAGCCGCGCTCGAGCGTCGTAAAGTAAAGCACGAGAAATTCCCCGCATCCCCTGAAAAACCCTTGCGCGCCAAAGCGGGTCAGAATGTGTCCCAAATGCATTACGCCAAAAAAGGCATCATCACGCCCGAAATGGAATACATCGCCGTGCGCGAAAATCAGGCCCGCGAAACGGTATACAACACCGAACATGGCGGCGAAGGCTTCGGCGCAGTATTGCCAGACTTCATCACGCCTGAATTCGTCCGTAAGGAAGTCGCCGAAGGCCGCGCCATCATCCCTGCGAACATCAACCACCCCGAATCCGAACCGATGATCATCGGCCGCAATTTCCTGGTCAAGATCAACGCCAATATCGGCAACTCCGCCGTGACCAGCTCCATCGGCGAAGAAGTCGATAAAATGGTCTGGGCCACACGCTGGGGTGCGGATACCATCATGGACCTCTCCACGGGTAAAGACATTCACGACACAAGAGAATGGATCTTACGCAACTCGCCTGTTCCGTTGGGCACAGTGCCGATCTATCAGGCGTTGGAAAAAGTCGGCGGTGTCGCCGAAGACCTCACCTTCGATATCTTTGCCGACACGCTGATTGAACAAGCCGAGCAGGGCGTAGACTACTTCACCATCCATGCGGGTGTGCGCTTGCCGTTCATCCAATACACCGCCGACCGTATAACGGGCATCGTCTCCCGCGGCGGTTCGATCATGGCGAAATGGTGCATGTCCCATCACCGCGAATCTTTCCTCTACACTCGTTTCGAGGATATCTGCGAAATCATGAAAGCCTACGACGTATCCTTCTCCCTCGGGGATGGCTTGCGTCCGGGCGCGATCAAGGATGCCAACGACCGCGCACAATTCGCCGAGCTAAAAACGCTGGGCGAGCTAACCCAAAAAGCATGGCAACATGATGTACAGGTAATGATCGAAGGGCCGGGTCATGTGCCGATGCACATGATCAAGGAAAACATGACCAAGCAATTGGATGAATGTCACGAGGCCCCGTTCTACACGCTCGGCCCCCTCACAACCGACATCGCGCCCGGCTACGACCATATCACCTCTGCGATTGGTGCAGCCCAAATCGGCTGGTACGGCACCGCCATGCTCTGCTACGTCACACCGAAGGAGCACTTGGGTTTGCCGAACAGGGACGATGTAAAAACCGGTGTAATCACCTACAAAATCGCCGCCCACGCCGCCGACCTGGCCAAAGGCCACCCCGGCGCACAACGCCGCGACGACGCTTTAAGTAAAGCTCGCTTCGACTTCCGCTGGAACGACCAATTCAATTTGTCTTTGGACCCAGACACGGCGCGCAGCATGCATGACGAAACCCTGCCGGCGGAGGGGCACAAAGCCGCCTCCTTCTGCTCCATGTGCGGCCCGAAATTCTGCAGCATGAAGATTACCCAAGACGTGCGGGACTTCGTTGCGGAACAGGAAAAGAAAGACGAGGCTGCTTAAGTTAGAGAGTGAGTACGCCGAAAAGACATCATTATGTTCCACAGTTTCTTCTGCATAATTTTACAGATGAAAACGGAGATTTGCATTTTTTCACTAAGAAAAGTAAATGCAGAGAAGTTTTAAAAGCGAAGCCTGATAATGTTTTTCACCAAAAGCACTTGTATGCCAGCATCAATGATGACGGGTCGAAAGACAATACTCTCGAGAAAAATTATTCTCAGATGGAAGCGCAGGCGGCCGATCTAATAAAAAAAATAATCAAGGAAATCCGACTTGATAAAGTTCCTATATTCTCTGATCAAGAGCTAAGGCTCTGGACTAAATTCTTTTTCAATCAATGGAAAAGAGTCCCAGATATGCACAAAAGCTATTTTTCTGATGAGAAAGTATTTCAGGCTTTGGCTGACACGCCATACGCAAAAGATAATCCTGCGGAACATGACCAACTTATTTCAGAGCTGAAAAATGATCCCAAAATCAAAAAAAACTTTATACAAACGATGAAAGTTAGTGCTTTAGGTTATAGTAGCGGAAGAGTAGAAAAAGCCTTTGAGGGCACAGGATTAGGAATTTTAAGAATTAAAAAAAGTAATAAAAGTTACCTAATTGGAAGTCACCCTATAGTTAATCTTGCAGATAAAAAATTATATGTAATTCAAAAAGGAAATCAAATTTGGTTACCTATTTCATATGATATAGCGATTTGCTCTACGATATACCCAGAAAAGCAGTGCGTTGTTTATGAACCGAATGATAATCATATAAGGCTTATGAACGAAATGACTTACAAAAACAGTACAACTATTGCTGGAAAATCCGCAAAATTATTAAAATCGATAGCAAGAAAATAAAATGACCACTGAACTTCCCCCATGTCCGAAATGTGAATCTCCTATAGCTTGCAGTACGGTTGGTGCTAGGCTATAGCTCTTACGAGATCGCCAAAGACAGAGGCCGCGAATATGAGTCACGTAAACCCCGCTAATTTCGAATTCATTGCGCAAAAAATCGCGCAGCACGCCAAAACCGACACCCCTAAAATTCTCGATTACGGCTGTGGCCAAGGCGCAGTGGTTAAACACGTGCAGCAAAAGGGCTATGATATTGTCGGCTGTGACACGTTCGAAGGCTATTACGAGAATTGGTACGCGCAAGCTGCTGACATGCATGATGTTTTGAAGAAAATGGAAAACGGCAAAATCCCGTTCCCTGATCATCATTTCGACATCGTCGTTTCCAATCAAGTGTTCGAGCATATCCCCGATTACAAACCGTATCTGGACGAGATTCATCGCGTTCTCAAACCCGGCGGCACGTTTATTACGCTGTTCCCGTTAAAGGACACGCTCTACGAAGGCCACGCCTATCTGTATTTCCCACACTATCTGCAAAACAATAAACCGTTGCAGTATAAATACCTCAAATTCTGCCGCAGCTTAGGTTTCGGCTCTCCCATTCAGGACAAAGACAAAACGCCCGAAATCTGGGCGACGGAAATGCAGAGAATTTTGCAGGATGTATGTTTTTACCATCGCTATAAAGACGTGAAGCACGATGTTGAAACCACATTCAAAGCCCCGATGAACGATGTGGGTGCGGAGTATCTGCGTTTTCGCGGTAAGCGGCTAAAGCTGGATAAATTTCCCAAAATCGCTAACCCGCTTTTCCGCTGGATCACGATCAAGCGCGCGGGCATTGCCATGTCCATCGACAAACCGGAAGCTGCGTAATGCCAGACCAACTCCCCCCATGTCCGAAATGCTCCTCCCCCTATACCTATGAGGACGGGGCGTTGCTCGTCTGTCCCGAATGCGCGCATGAGTGGAGCTCATCTGAGGAGGAGGGCGAGACAACCCGCGATGCGGTCGGCAATGAGCTGAAAGACGGTGAT
>CAYGQG010000021.1:3636-19211 GCA_964351955.1 uncultured Micavibrio sp.
CGTCAGCATCGCCAAAGACCTCAAAGTCGGCAATAACACCATCAAGGTCGGCACGAAGGTCAAAAACATCCGCATCCTGCCGCGTGACCAATGGATCGGCGATCACGACATTGACGCTAAAGTCCCCGGCTTCGGCCCGATGGGCCTAAAGTCCTCAGTAGTAAAAAAGATTTTTGATTAAGGATCATTATGAAAGACGAAGATATCGACACGCTCATCATGGATGCAGCAAGTGAGCACTGGACCAAAATCGCCGTCATCATCGCCAAGGTTTATGACGCGTTCGAAGCACAGGGCCATCACGAGCTGACCAAAACCCTCGCGCAGGATATCGCGCAGCGCCTCTACATCCTCGTTGATAACGGTCGCCTCGATGTTCAGGGCAATATGCGCCGCTGGCGCGATGCAGATATACGGCTGATCCAGAAATAGGTAAGCGCAAAAGAAAACCGCTTTCCATCAATTGTCGCTCGACCTGAACTTTTTCACGGGCTAAAGTGTATGCACTATATAACCCGAATGAGGATAACCCGATGAGAGTTTTGATCTTTGCGCTTTGCTTGCCCGTACTCGTTGCCTTCGCTTCCCCGTCAGTACTCGCGGATGACGACAGAACCGCCACTTATGGCTCGCCGCCGCCTTCAAAACCAGTGATTTACAAAAGCACGACACCACAAGGCGATACAAAGCTCGAAGCCAAGGATAATACATCACTCAACCCGTTGAATAACGTCCGTGAAGGGTTCAATTACGGCTCTGACGAGGATTTGAACGAAGCCAGTAAGTCCGCCGTTTTGAAAGGCGATCTGTATACTACGCGCACAACTGAAGAACGCCGTGACAGCGTTCCTCGTGTACAAGAACTTGGATTTTAGAAAATTTTAATTACGCGTTGAAAGTCTGTGTCGCTTCCAGATTGAGGTTCGCATCTGCAACCTGATCGACGAAACCGGAACGGATACTGGCAACATCAACGGCTGTATCTGTTGTATAATCTGTGTTATCCGGATTAACCCCTGTCATATCGACATCGGCGCTTTGTGCAGCAACGGAAAGTATTTCCATACCTTTTCCGATTACATCCAGATCTGTTGAATCAAACTCAGCCATTATTATACTCTCCAGTTTTTCGGTAAAATTATGCGCTCATGACCGGGGGCCCAAAACGCGCTTGTCTCTGTGGGAAATTCCAAATCCATCGCCTTTACCAATGTATGGGCAATAGAGTTTGGGGAATCACCGTTCTGATCTTCGGGACGGTAATTCAAATTTTGTGCGTTGATGAAATGCAACGCTTCAACGGCCATCGCCATCTTGTGTAGATATTCTTTAATCGGACCTTTGAAAATTTCGACATCGCTGACGATGTTAAAATGCTCTTCCGGTAAACCGTTTTCATTCGGCGGAGCCATAATGCCGCGTAATGCGCGAATGTCTGAATCTTTGCGCTTCATCGCCAGGCCCTTCATAACGACCTTGTCTGCGCCTGTGTGGTCACGGAATGCGACATAGTTCAATGCGGGTGCGCCCGGTGCGCCCATTTCCGCTGTCACAATGTGGATACTATGCGCCATCGGCGCCATGTCCGTTCCGTCCATATTTGAATTAGGGGTATTTGATTGCATTCTTTGTGTGCCCTCTTTTTATATGCCTATATACTATGCCGCGCCGAGGTTAATATTTGGTAAACCAGCGGTTTAGCGGGCTTTCGAAGCGGTTTTTGAGGGGTGTATCAGGCACAAAAAAGACCGATTCTGTCTAAACAGAAACGGTCTTTTGGGGGAGCGACAAGGGCTAATTAGGAATATTTGTCTATATAACGCCCAGCATATCGGCAACAAGTGGGTGACGGACAATATCTCCGTCCGACAGGCGACAGACCGCAACGCCGTCTAAAGCGTCTAATCGGCGGGATATATCGGCTAGGCCTGACATCCCTTCCAGCAAGTCTGATTGCTCGGGGTCACCTGTTACAACCATGCTTGAATGCCACCCAAGGCGGGAGAGAAGCATTTTAAGCTGTCCGTATGTACAGTTCTGCGCCTCGTCAATCACAACAAAGGAGTTGTTCAGCGTACGTCCGCGCATAAACCCGACAGGGGCAATTTCGATTGTGCCGTCTTCTAGATACTGGCGAACTTTCTTGCCGCCCATACGATCACCGAGTGAGTCATAAAGCGGTCGAAGATACGGTGCCATTTTTTCCTGTAAATCACCGGGCAAGTAACCCAAAGATTCTCCGGCTTCCATTGCCGGTCGTGAAAGGATGATGCGCTCGACTTCACCTCTTTCCAGAGCCTCGGCGGCTTTTGATATGGCGATATAGGTTTTACCCGTACCCGCCGGACCAATCGCCATAGTAAGTGAGTATTCATCAATCGACTTCATCAATTCCGCTTGTCCGTCGGAACGCGGTTTGATGTTTTTCACGTATTTCTGGTCGCGGCGACCGTTAATCTCGTCATCAAGGGGATGCCAATCCTGCCCCTTGCCCTCAAACTGTGGGTGGACAACGTTATGCTCGCGTGAAGATTTGTTTTTACGTGATTTTTTAGCCATAACTAAAAGTCCTTTCCATAGGGTTGAGTGAAGGGGATACAAAACGGAACGTTTTGAAACTGAAAATTCTGTGATGGAGAAGAGTAAGAGCTGTCGTAGCGGCTTTTAGAAGGAGCCGGGAAGGGGAGTATGCAATAAAGTTGGTCGTTTGATGCAAGGAGAAACCCTTAAATACGAACTGTTAATCTAATATACCAAATTCCCGCGCATTCTCCTATGGATTTTCCGAAATTTTCTCGATTACTTGTATAAAGTGCTGGCCTTTGGCCTTTATGGCTTTTATTGTGTGGCGCTTGAATTGAAAGAATTTTTAAAATGACTTTAACATTCGAAGATGTCCAAAGAGCTTACAAAGCGATCGAAAGCGCGACCATGCGCACACCGTGTGTGAAGGCAGCGCGACTGTCCTTGCATATGGGGATTGATATTTACCTCAAGCTTGAGAACTTACAGCATACCAACGCCTTTAAAGCGCGGGGCGCATTGAACAAGCTGCTGACGCTGAGCGAAGAGCAGCGTAAAAACGGCGTGATTGCCTGTAGCGCGGGAAATCACGCACAAGGCCTAGCTTATCACGCGCAGCGCCTTGGCATTCCGGCAACAATTATTATGCCCAATGGAACGCCGTTTAATAAAATTCAAAAAACCGAGGATTTCGGCGCAAAGGTTGTCCTGCACGGAAATAGTTTCGATGACTCTGTGCAATTCACAATGGATACAGCGGAAAAAGAAGGTCTAACATTCATACATCCGTTTGATGATGAGGATGTAGCAGCCGGTCAGGGAACGCTTGGTATTGAAATGCTGGAACAACAGCCGGATCTTGACGTGATTGTTGTCCCCATTGGCGGCGGTGGGCTGATTGCCGGTGTTGCCACAGCGGTAAAGGGTATGAAGCCCGAAATCGAGGTCATCGGCGCTCAAGCCGAGCTGTACAGTGCGGTCGCTAACGCGTGTAACGGCAATAGCGTCGGCTCTATCGGTGGTTCGACATTGGCTGAAGGTATTGCGGTTAAAGAGCCGTCCAAGGCCAATATTGAGGTGATCAATCAACTGGTCTCAAAGACATGGTTGGCTTCGGAAGATGAGATCGAAAAGGCGATCTTTGATTTTCTATCGCATGAAAAACTGGTTGCCGAAGGCGCGGCGGGTGCCGGCTTGGCAGTAATTCAAAAAAATATCAAATATTTCAAGGGTAAGAAGGTCGGGCTTGTTTTGTGTGGTGGTAATATCGACTCACGATTGCTCTCAACGCTTATTCTGCGCGGAATGGTGCGCGACGGGCGGATTGCCTCACTACGTTTTGATATAGATGACACACCTGGTCAGCTATCCGACATTTCCCGCATTATCGGCGAAACCGGTGCGAACGTTGTGGAGGTTATTCACCAGCGTATGATGCAGAATGTATCACTGAAACGCGCAGAGCTTGATGTTGTTGTCGAGGCCCGTGATAAAAATCACGTCAAAGAGCTTGTTCAGACGTTGAAAGATGCAGGATTTAAGGTCAAGGCCAACAACGAAGTCTAAGTCCTCTGACACCCTTCATAAATTGACATAATATCAATCTCTAAGGTACACTAATACTCGCTTAACGGGGAGTATATGGGCCTAGGATCCGCAATATCATCCGCATTCGGTAGAAATATGCGCGTTACGATTGATCGTAGTGCGATTGATCGCATGCTCGATACATTGGGCCAATCTATCCCTGAACGTGATGGTGAACAGGTAGGGCTGATGGGCGTGGCTAAGCGTGGCGGCGGTGATCATGTCGCGTATTTCGTACCAATCCCTCCGCATTCCGCGACATCACAATTGGTCAGTGTTAACCACGATGTTATGAACGGCATCGTCATGCATACGATGGAGCCGCATGATATGGCCGTTGGTGGTATGATGCATACACAACCCGGCGGTTTAACGGATTTATCACCGCAGGATATGCGATCTGCCCGTGAATATATGGGCAGCTTTAAGCAATTCTATGGGCCGGACACGCCGAACCATTTTATAGCGCCTGTCATGACCTTCGATGGGCGGCGCAATCCCCGTATCACCACATGGGCATTCGATTCTGCAAATCCAGACAGAAGCCCGACCAAGGCCAGAATGGATGTGACCGCATCAGATGGCCGCCATATGGAAGTGAATGATTATATCCAGATGCGCCAGCATAATGCGCCGGCCTTGGACCAGTTCTTTGATAGTCCGGGCCAAAGATGCTAACACCTCGCTCACCAAATAATTGACATAATTAACATTTAGTTATAGCTTCTTCGCATTATGGGCAGAAAAGAATCTGTATTGGAGCAGACGATCCGTCTTCGAAAAGAAGGCGATGAAAAACGCGCACTCATCGAAGCGACGCGCAAACGTACGCGCATGATCAACCTCGAAAGCGGTGACCCTGCTTGTGATATCACAACTAAAACACAATTCCGTGTCATTGATGATTTTCTCGCCGTTGTTGATGGTCGTGAGAATTTACCGCAAGCCATGAAATTGGCGCGTAGCCTGTTGCATGATTTTGAAGCCGTCACTGTTATTCGTGATCGTTCGGATAAAGACATAGCCAAAACATACCGAGCAATGTCAAAATCTTTTGATAGGGATATGTTCGGCTGCGGTCCGAAAGAAGCGTTTATCTTTCCGTGGGCACAGAAAAACAAGTACATGGTTTATCGCCCCACCCTGTTTAATTCCAAACAATATACGCAAAAAACTTTTGGTTTTTTCGCGCGCCGCAGTTTTGGCGAAGACATTGATGCATTCGCTACAGCAACCAGAGAAGCTTTCCCCGAATATCTCAGCACAACGGTAAAGCGCAGCAGCGCACAAAACGGATCATCCAAACCCGGATGGGTGCATACCGATGGACCGTATAATGTCGAGGACACACTTAAACATTATTATCTCGACCCCAAATATCTAAAGGCGATGGAGGCCGAGGAAATTGATGTTCTACCCGGGGAAGCCACTATAACAATGGTGCTCAATGACAGAGAGAGAGAAAGCGACAAGCTGGATCCGCTGGGTGGCGCGGGAACAATCTTGATCAATAGTCGTGCCGGTGTTCGAGGACAATTTTTTCAAGAGGCGCAAAACGCCATCGGGCATCAGGCCAAAGACGGCGATATCGTGGTGATGCGCGGCGAAGGTTGGCCCGATCATCCGCTAACAAATCAACCGCGAGCTGCGGCAAATCATGCGGCATCTCTTGATAATCTTTTCGGTGTACCCGGTCACGCAGGCAGAATGCTGGCACTGGCAACATCAAAAGTATGTTACGTGCATCCCCGCGTTCGTGACCAAATAGAACCCGCAATATAGGTAATAAAAAAGCCGCCGAAATGTGCTCGTAAAGAACAGAAAACTCGGCGACTTCTTATGATCCTATTACACAGGATTCGTCACTTCACATGAACAATCACAAGCATTTTTTTGCGTTTTAACCACATATTTCCCGCAATAAAAAAGCCGCACATAAGCACGGCTTTTTGGTACGCAGTATTACTGGGCTTGGGCTGTAATTATTCAGCAGCGATGATGCCACTGTCGTCATCATCGTCCTTGGCTTCTTTAATATCCTTGGCGATATTCATTGCGCCGATTTTCTTACCGTAATTGCCGGTAAAGATGTCATCACTGAATGCTTCTTCCCATTTACCTTCGGTAGAGGCTTTGGAGTATTCAGTTGCGCGGTTTTCAAAGAAGTTGGTGTGTTCTGCACCGTTGAGCATTTCATCCATCCACGGCAGCGGATTTTTCTCCACGCCGTAAATAGGCTCTAGGTTGAGCTGTTGCAAGCGGCGGTCACCGATGAAGCGGATATATTGCTTCACATCTTCGGGTTTCATGCCTTCGATTTCACCTTGCTCGAAACACAGATCGATAAACGCATCTTCGTGCTCTACCGTGATTTTGCAGCAATCGGTAATTTCCTTTTTCAGCTCATCATCCCAGATGTCTTGGTTTTCATCGATGAAGGTGTTGAACAAACGGATCATGGATAGGCAGTGTAACGTTTCGTCACGTACGGACCATGTCACGATCTGGCCCATGCCTTTCATTTTATTGAAACGCGGGAAGTTCATTAAAATAGCGAAAGAGGCAAACAGCGCCAGACCTTCGGTAAACGCGCCGAACATCGCCATGGTTTTCGCCACATCGCGGCGGTTTTCCATGGATACATCCTGCATGTAATCGAATTTGTCTTTCATTTCCTTGTATTCAAGGAAGGCAGAATATTCGACTTCCGGCATACCGATTGTATCCAGCAAGTGGGAGTAGGCGGCAATATGCACAGTTTCAATGTTGGAGAATGCGGCCAGCATCATTTGAACTTCAACCGGGCCGAACACTTGGGAATAATGCTTCATGTAGCAGTTATTCACTTCCACATCGGCTTGGGTAAAGAAGCGGAAAATCTGTGTCATCAGATTTTTTTCCGAAGGGCTTAGGCTTTTCTTCCAGTCATGAACATCCTGCGCCAACGGCACCTCTTCGGGAAGCCAGTGAATGCGTTGCTGCGTCAACCACGCCTCATAGCACCATGGGTACAAGAAAGGCTTATAGACATGACGCTCGACCATGAGCGGTGAATTTGAAACTTTGGCTTCTTCAGCCATATGGGCAGCAACGGCGCACATAAATGTGTCTCCTCTTTTAAACAGTAATGATTCTTAATGACGTTAAGTGTAAAGCTCTCCGCCGTCTTTCCGAGTCATTCGTGAAAAATTACAGTGAATAACGGGGATAAGTCCCATGAAAATAAGAGAAAAGCTCTAAAGTGAACACGACCACATATTGTGATCGTGGATGTATTAAAACACTATATATTGTGTTTTTCAAGGGGTTTTTCACGTTTTTTGTAAGATTTTTGTGCTTTAACGTTTGAGTAAATCAAATGTGTTTAACTAAAAAACGAAGAGGGTAAAAAGTGCAAAAACCACATAAAATCAAAGCTGTAATTATAGGTGCCGTGTTATTGACCGCAGGACTGTCGGTCCATGCGTTGGCAGCGATTGAAAAATTCACCGTTGTGATTAGTGGCGTTGCCACGACCGAGGATTATAATTTTACCCCGTGTTACCCGATAACGGGCGAGTTCTATCACCCCGATCCGCATGTCACGCGGGTGCGTATGGAATACCCGACCGACCCGACAAAATTTTTCATGTATCCGGTGAATCAAAAAGTGCATATCGAGTTTCATGAAAACCAGATGAAGCGCGGCGATAACCCGTATAGTGATTTTGTCGCCGAAGATGATTACGGTGTTGAATATGGGCGCATACGGATGATTTTCTGGGCCCCCGATCCAAAGAAAGATAACGAATGCAGGCAAGCCATTACATCATAGTGCTCTTTTTGGCGCTGGCGGTATGTGTTTCCCCCGTACAGGCCGCGAATGATCCCAAAGGACTCGTGCTGGAAATCAGCGGCGTGTTTGTGGTGGAGGACACCCGTTTTTCACCGTGCTATCCGCTAGATGCGTTCTTCACCCATCCTGACCCGCGTGTGACCACCATACGCATGGAAAATCCGCGCAACCCCAGACAATATATCGATTACCCCAAGAACACCGCGGTGAACATCCATATCCATGAAAACTTCATGAAGCAGGGCGAGTATTCATGGAGCAATTTTATTGCCATGGATAATGCCGGCAATGAATATGGACGGATGCATGTTATTTTTGATCCGCCCGCCGACCCACACCACAATACATGCAACGAACATTTCAATTCTTAGGCCGCCGCAGTATTTGATTAACCAAAATATTAAGAATTCTGCTACTATAATGAAGAATAGCTAATCTTCACCATGACGATCTTATGAACACCACAGACACCGATATCCCCAAATCGCAGATACAAATGGGCTGGCTTGATAACGTCCATTTTGACTCACTGATGATTATCGGTGTGTTTGCATTGGCTGTTGTTTCGGGTGTGATTGTCACTCTTCGCCCTGAGTTATTTGTACCGATCATGCTGGTTGATGTATGGCTGCTCGGTTATCACCATGTGATCTCCACATTCACAAAACTCGCAGGGACCAAACAAGACCGTAAAGATAACTGGATGCTGATTTATCCGCTGCCGGTTCTGGTCTTGGTCGCTGTCGCAGGCTTGGCTTCAACATTCGGTATATGGACAGTGGTAACAATCTATTTGTTCTGGCAGTGGTTTCATTATACGCGCCAATCATGGGGAATCGCCGCGTTCTATAAGCGCAAAGCGGGAATGAAGCCGCCGAAAAATATCTATTTTGACCAGGCTGTTTTCTGGGCCATCCCGTTTTGGGGGATATTGAATCGTTGTGCCCAAGGCTGGGGCGAGTTTTTGTTCCTGCCCGTATGGATGCCTGAAATTCCTATGCTTGTGGCTAATGTCTTTGGTGTCATAGCCGTAGCGGCATTCGGCGTATGGATTTACCAGCGGTATCAGCAATACAAGCACGGCACGTTGAGCGTCGGGCTTACCGCTTTCGAGCTGTCCCATTTCGCCATCTTCTATATTGCGTATGTGGCGTTGGGTGAATTAAACCACGGCTGGCTTGTCGCGAATATTTGGCATAACGCGCAGTATATTCTGTTTGTCTGGCTGTATAACACCAACCGTTTCAAACATATCGAACAACACAGCAAAAGCGTTGTTGCTTGGATCTCTCAAAAAACACCCGCCCGCACAATTTTGTATTTCTGTTTCTGTGTGATCTTAACAACGGTGTTTTACAAGAACCTGCAGTTGCTATTGTCCCATATATCAAATGGTGAGATCATAATGCTGATGACGTTGAACGTCGTCATGTTCCAGACCATCAATTTTCATCACTACATCGTGGACAGCATAATTTGGAAAGCCCGCAACAAAAAGAACAGAGCCGTGATGAAAGTGGAATAGCACCTCGGCATATACGAGGGCTAAACGGCTTGCGTGCTCTGGCTGTTTTGCTGGTTCTGTTTCGTCACACCTTTCATTTATATTTTCAGCAAATAGAGCCTGACAGCCTGTCTGCGTTGCAATGGATAAAGCCGTTTTTCGTCAATGGCTGGATCGGTGTCGATCTGTTTTTTGTCCTCTCGGGTTTTTTGATCGCGCGACCGTTTTTCGCACAAAGCCGAATGCCATCCCTCAAAGCCTACGCCTTGAAACGCATCTTGCGTATCGTACCGGCATATTACTTCGTGTTGTTCTTGATCGTGGCGGGTTTATTCCCGTTCTATGATGTTGAAACCGGTAATATGGGCTGGCGTGTTGCTTATCACATGGCGTTTATGCAGGACTATTTGTCGCCGGATATCAACACCGTGTTCTGGTCACTGGGTGTGGAGGAGAAATTTTATTTTCTGCTGCCGGTCATGTTCTTGGCTTTGCCTTTTATTAAAAACGATAAAGCCAAAGCGGGTTTGTTTCTGGGCGTTATTGCGCTCTCGCCAATATTACGCTGGGTCAGTTACGAAGCAGCGGGCGGCGTTGAATCGTATTATGATTTTTTCCGCACCGTACGTGCCCCGTTTCATTGCTGTCTCGAGCCGTTATTTCTGGGCGTACTGATTGCACAATGCGAGAGAAAAAACTGGAAACCTCTGCCGCCTAAATTGGTCCTGAGAGGGAGCGCGATCGCTCTTTTCGCCATGATGATTTCCCATGACATGCTGTCCGATATCGGAATGTATGATGTCATCCTGCAATCAACCGTCACTGCCTGCATAATGGCCGGCCTTGTTTATGGTGTGGTGATGGGCGAGAAAAGCAAAATGCTGGAAAATAAATGCGGAGATTATTTCTCCAAAATTTCATACAGCCTGTACCTCTTGCACTGGCCGCTTTTTCCGCTGGGCTTTATCGTCGCGCAAACATTGGCGGCGCACTATAGCTGGGGCGCATATAGCAGCTTTCTTTTCTTTGTCGGCGTATATTGCGGCCTCAGTATTGCCTTGGCGACGCTGCAATATTACGCAATCGAACGACCGTTCCTGAATTTGAAATCCAAAGTCGCCAGCAAAGAACCCGCAATTTAAAAAAGACCCGCATCAATGAGCGAGCCTTTTTCGTTGCAGGAAGTCGTATCTTAAATTACGGGCTTTCAGCCGGTGCAGGAGGTGGTGCTTGCTCCAGAATAGGCTCAACGTCCTCGCCACTGGATTCAAACACATTCACTTCATCGGTCTCGTATGTGTTGTAACCCTTATAGGATTCTTCAATGCTCTTTTCCGGTTCGGGCGCTTCGATTTGCGTTTCGATCATTTGCTCAAACCCTATACCTTCGCCGCCCATATATCCGGCAACGATAGCCGCGCCACCGAAGAAGATCAGGAAGGCAACAACGATCAGGAAGAGGACGATATAAATGCCCAAAATAAATTTGCTTAACCCGCTGCCTTTTATAAAAGCGCCGTAGCAAAAGCTCGGTATCGGGAAAACAAACAAGCTGGATATAAAGACCAGAATTTTGGTCGGGGCCTTAACGTTGGAATCAAACAGACACTGAAAAAACAGAATGATCGGATAGATCACAAAGATTCCAAGGGTAAGTACAAGAAGAATAATAACGAGAATAAGTTCCATGGCGTTGATTCTAACCCATTTTTTTGAACTTTGAAATCCTATTTAGGCATAAAAAGACCCGCATCGGTTTGAAACGGGTCTTTTCTCATTTACGCAGGAGATTCAACTTGTTACTGACAGGCGAGGCATTCCTCATACTGGCCTTGTGCTTCGCCTTGGGCTTCTTCTTCCTTCTTCTCTCCGTCTTTCGCACGTTGCCAAGAAGCATTACTTTCCGCGCGCTGGATTGATTTGGAACGACAGTAATACAGAGACTTCACGCCTTTTTTCCAGGCTTCCCAGTGAATTGCATGCAGATCGGCTTTATGCACATTCGCGGGTAGGAAGACGTTCAGGGATTGTGCCTGACAAATATATTGGGAACGATCACCGGCATGTTCAATCAACCAACGCTGGTCAATTTCGAACGCGGTTTTGAACACGTCTTTTTCATCCTGAGACAAGAAGTCGAGATGTTGCACAGAACCTTCATTGGTGAAGATAGAACTCCAGACATCTTCGCTGTTCTGGCCCTTCTCTTCCAAGATGGCGGTCAGGTAACGGTTCTTAACAGGGAAAGAGCCGGACAATGTCTTATGTGTGTAAGCATTCGCCGCATTTGGTTCGATACCCGGTGAAGCGCCGCCACAGATGATGGAGATAGACGCGGTCGGCGCAATCGCCATCTTGTTGGAGAAACGTTCCTGAATACCGTAATCAGCAGCATCAGGACATGCACCGCGCTCTTCGGCAAGCTTAACGGATGCATCATCGGCCTGACGACGAATGTGTTGGAACATTTTGCGGTTCCAGACTTTCGCCATGACAGATTCCATAGGGATCATCTTGGATTGTAAGAAGCCATGGAAGCCCATAACACCAAGACCAACAGAACGCTCACGCATCGCTGCGTATTTCGCACGCTTCATAGAATCGGGGGCTTTGGCAATAAAGTCGGACAAGACGTTATCGAGGAATCGCATGATGTCTTCGATAAAGGTCGGATGGTCTTGCCACTCGTCATATTTTTCGAGATTGAGCGAGGACAGGCAACAAACCGCCGTTCGGTCTTGACCCATATGGTCTTTACCTGTCGGCAATGTGATTTCTGAACACAGATTGGACATCTTCACATTCAGACCTGCCATTTTATGGTGCGCCGGAATCTGGTCGTTTACGTGATCGATATAGATGATGTACGGCTCACCCGTTTCAACACGTGCAGTCAGCAAACGGATCCACAGATCACGCGCATTGACCTTGTCGACAACATGGTTGTCTTTCGGTGATTTCAGAGCAAAGTCTTCGTTATTCTCAACCGCTTGCATAAAGGCGTTGTTGACCAGAACACCGTGGTGTAGGTTCAGCGCTTTACGGTTCGGGTCACCGCCTGTCGGACGACGGATTTCAATAAATTCTTCAATTTCAGGGTGCCAGATAGGCAGATAGATCGCAGCAGAACCGCGACGCAATGAACCTTGGGAAATCGCCAGTGTCAGGGAGTCCATCACGCGGATGAATGGTACAATACCGGATGTCTTTCCGTTACGCCCGACTTTCTCACCAATCGAACGCACATTACCCCAGTAAGAGCCGATACCGCCGCCCAGAGAGGCCAGCCATACGTTTTCGTTCCACAACTCAACAATATCGCCCAGAGAATCGTTGGTTTCGTTCAGGAAGCATGAGATCGGCAAACCGCGATTTGTCCCGCCATTGGATAGAACCGGCGTAGAAGGCATGAACCACAGCTTGGACATGTAGTCATATAGACGCTGTGCATGCTCGCTGTCATCTCCGTAATACATAGAGACTCGCGCAAACAAGTCTTGATACTGTTCTTCCGGCATTAAATAGCGATCGGTCAGTGTCGCTTTACCGAAAGTAGTAAGATTTTCATCACGAGAGCGGTCAATTTGGACGCGATTGCCCCTCTCCATTTGCGCAACGTCAAACATGAGCGTAGTTCCTATTCATTTTTATATATCCGTCTAAAGGTGAGTTTAGTTGGATAGGCTTTTTGGGGTGCGAACAGTGTGCGAAGACACAATCTGTAGCGTTTGGTAAGGAATAAGCTACTACATCTCGTGGTATGCGGCAATAGGAATAACATCCTTTTTCACTGGTCATTTTTACAAATCCCTTTATTTATCAATAAATTAACAGTTCTATCCCTGCCCTTATCCCCCGAAAAAAAAGTGAAAAACCTGAAACCAAAATGCAAAATGAAATGATATTTTGCGATATCCTCAACTAATTTGCAGACAGTCATGGGCGAGTGGAATGATATGTTCACTTTATGTTCCTTAATGGCTGTTTGTCAAATCTGTGTTATGATTCTTATAGCGGTTTTAATTATCAAACGAGTTCAAATCCCCTATGACCAAGACCTTACGGCGACATCGTCAAACCAAAATTCTGGCCACGCTCGGTCCGGCCTCTAATACCAAAAAAACGATTCTTGAATTGTTTGAAGCGGGTGTTGATGTCTTTCGTCTGAATTTCAGCCATGGCGAGGCCAAAGACCATGCTGCGGTGGCTGCCATAATCCGTGAGATAGAGGTCGAATATAACCGTCCTATCGGCATTCTGGCCGACCTGCAGGGACCCAAGCTGAGAATCGGTACATTCGAAAACGGCTCGATTGAAACCACACGTGGTCAGAAGATTCGTTTTGATTCTGACCCCGCTGCCGGAAACGAGACACGTATATATATGCCGCATCCTGAAATCTTCGGCGCATTGAAAAAGGACGGGCTGTTTTTCATTGATGATGGCAAGGTCCGTTGTCGTGTGCGGGAAATAGGGGATGACTATTTCGTCGCGGAAATTCGCGCTGGCGGAAAACTCTCCGATAAAAAAGGTTTCAATGTGCCTGAAACCTTCCTGCCGATTCCCGCGCTTACAGATAAAGACAAACAGGATCTCGAATCCGCATTGGAAATCGGTGTGGATTGGATCGCACAAAGCTTCGTGCAAACGGCACAAGATGTGCAGGAAGCCAAGGACCTCATAAAGGGCCGTGCCGCATTGATGGTGAAGCTTGAAAAACCTGCCGCTTTGGAAAATCTTGATGCGATTATTGCGCTGGCGGATGGAGTCATGCTGGCGCGTGGTGATCTCGGTGTTGAAATTCCCCCCGAAGACGTACCCTCAACCCAGAAACACGTCGTACGCCGCGTGCGTCAGGTGGGAAAACCCGTCGTTGTGGCAACGCAGATGCTCGAATCGATGATCGAAAGCTCTCGCCCAACACGCGCCGAAGCGTCCGATGTCGCCACGGCTGTTTATGACGGCACGGATGCGGTGATGCTGTCAGCGGAGACAGCGGCGGGCCAACACCCGATCCGCAGCGTAGACATCATGAACAAGATTTTGAAAAGAACCGAAGAAGACGAAATTTATACCGAAATGATGGAGGACGCGCGCCCCGATGCGATCGGCAATCCTTCTGATGCGATCACGACAGCGGCATTTTATGTCGCGCAGGATGTCGATGCGGTCGCCATCGTGTCTTACACCATGTCCGGCTCTACGGCGCTACGTATGGCGCGCCAACGCCCCGATGTACCGATTCTGTGCATGACCCCCGAAATAGGTGTCGCCCGTAAACTTTCCATCTCATACGGCGTGAACGCGATCCATACACCCGAAACGGTGGAGGATTTCACAGGCCCCGCCCAACATGCCGCGGAATTGGCACATAGTCTTGGCTATGCGGAAAAAGGCGACCGCTTTATCATGACCGCGGGCGTGCCGTTCGCCGTTGCAGGCAGCACCAATATCTTAAGAATCGCCGAAGTCGAATAGACACGCCGACAAAATTTGACATTTTTTTCTATTTTACATAGTTTACGCGACTATGAACGGATATGCCGATTTTAAAAACGCTGTAACGCCGCTGGGGAAGGAAGATCGTATCTTCGAAACCCACGATAGAGAAGCCTTGCGCTATGCCACCGCGCATGAGTCGCAGGCCCAAGCTGTCATCTGGCGACGGGCTGGTTTTGACGATCCTCTGGCGGCTGCCATTGCCTATTGTAAAGACAAGCCGATGCACGTCGATTACGTCATGAATGCGGCGTTGTCCCTGGGCCTTGATTACCCTGCCAAATTTGATCCATCGCTAATCACACCCGAATTCAAAAGACAGGCCGAAGTGATTGCTGAAGAATTCGCCACTATAGATACGGTTGTTGGCGAAGCCATCGCGGCAACCGGCAAACCTTACAAGGCCGAAAGCAATATCATCACACAATTGGGGACGGGCGAGAGCGATCTGGTCATGTCCAACACATTCCATGATCATAAATTCTCAACGGTCTGGTCGACCGCCTTTTTTGGTAACGGTTTTGAATTTGCTTCACCGATGCGCGCTGCTGTCGATCCTCAATATGTAAGAGGCGTGTCCAAAATCGAAAATGAACCGTTGGAGGTTTTGACGGAAATGGATATTAC
>CAYGQG010000022.1:0-10535 GCA_964351955.1 uncultured Micavibrio sp.
TGAGAGAGATATTTAAGTCTATCGCGATTTATTTCTGGTTTTTTTTTAAAATAATGACTACATGGTTTTTGGTGTCACTTTCGGCGGCGGCCTTGGATCAACGGTTATTGCAGGTGGTACAGGACCAGACAACCTGACAACTACTCCTGATGAAATTCTGGGCGAAGATGCCAACAGAGAGCAATTCGAATTCTGGACACAAGCAAATGAAGGCGGCGTTACTACACTGGATGCCGGTATTTTTGCCGATGAGCTCAGCGAAGAAGATCTCCTTAAAAATGAAAGCTTCCTGCAAGCCGCGCAAACAGTTTATGACATGCGTCACGGCGATGGTGCATGGGCCGAAAAAGTTGCCGAAGAAGGCTGGAGCGCTGAAGAAGCTGCTGCCGAGCTTGGTAAAGACGGTCTGGATTACATCTCCGACTTTAACTTCCAGCTTTGGGAAGCCGGTAAAACAGGTCTGACAATCGGTAGCAAGACAGACGAGCAGCAAGTTGCCTTGCTCTACATGATGCGTGCCGTCGAACATAAAGATATGACATGGGGCGGCGCAGGTCGTGCCGTTATGTCCATGGTTACCGACCCGGTTAACATTGCCATCGGTATCGGAAGTTTACTTTTGGCTATCCCAACATTCGGCGGAAGTTTGGCCGCAGGTGGTGCCGCCATCGCAGCAAAGACAGGTGTAACAACACTGGCAGCCAAGGCAGGACAAGCCGCATTCGTACAAACATTGAGCGCAGGCGTTCGTTCACGCGTAGCCAGCGTTGCAAGCAGCCAAGTCGTTAGAACAGTCACAAGCAATGCCGTTACACGCACAGTCGGCGCAGGCATGACACGCGTAGCGAACAACACGGTTGTAAACGCAGTTTCACGCAGCGCCGTAGGCCGCGCATTCAGCAGCGACATCTCCAGACGTGCAGGTCGCCTCGCGATCCTTCCCGGCATGGCGGACAGCTACTACACAGACCGTATGATTTTCAATGCCGAAAACCACGGTATGCAGGCTCTCGGTCAAGATCCGATGAATTACTCATGGCAGCGTGGCGCATTCGCCATCGGTATCGGCGGAACCATAGGTTACGGTACCGGTCGTGTATTCGGTGCCGGTGGTCAGCTTATCGGTGACGGTTTCAGAGGCGCGCGCAACAGATTTTCAGGTCCGGGAACACCGAACTCAGGCTCAGCGACACCAAGCGCCAGCACAGTGACACCAAATACAAACACAGTCACACCACCGGGTAATACAGCAACTGCGGCCACTCCGAATGTTCCACCTAGCGCCGCGACACGCACAGCCGGCAACGGTACTTCCGGTCAGGCAAACGGAAATCTCGGTAACAGCGGCCCGTTTACACCGGGCAGAACATCAACTATGGCAGCACCTAAGGGAACACGCGCTTCATTTACACGCGGTGCACACGGCATTGATATGCCGAATTTCAATCCCGGCGTTGACCGTTTCAAAGTTTTAGCCCATTTGAAGTTTTGGAAATGGTATCCGGTTAAAAGCATGCGTCCGCGCTCTTACGGCAATACTCGTCCGATTATTGGTTCAGTCGACTCAGAACTGGCACGTCTGGGTTTAGCGGGCAGCAAAAAGGGACAGCTTGGTAGCATCCAACAGCTCAATAGCGATGCTATGAAAGCAATTGCAGCCGGTGCAGACCCAACAAAAATCATTGATGATTTTGCGACAAGGAACAAGGGAGCACTTGATGACTTTCGTGTTCACGTCCAAGAGCTTAGAAAACACGTTGATACTACTTACCAGACCAACCGCGAACGTGGTCTTGTCTGGGGTGGCTCTGAAGTTGCAGGTTGGTCATCCGATCTGACAGAATTACAGAAGAAAGCTCTTCTGACATATCTTGATGACATGGACGCGATTGCAGCTGATCTGGCATTGGGTTCAGCTGGTAAGAACGGGCAGGAAATCCTTCGTAATGCAGGACGTGTATCCTCCGGCGAAATCAATATAAATCAATTTAGAGAGAGTGTGACCGGACTTTTCCGGGCCAACGCGTATTCCAACCTTGCGTCTTCACGCACAACAGGATTTCACCTCAACGGCCAAAAAGTGCAAAAGCAGTGGGCAGAGCACACATCCCGTTCGATTGATATGGGCGTTTACAGCCATCTGGAATTTAAATCTCCTATTACGCACAGCTTCTTGAAAAGCGACAACCTCGAGCGTCAATGGCAGAACCACTTTCTTGACATTTATTCAGCTCGTAACGAAGACGGCTCACTCAAGATTGACTTCGATGGCAGCGTAGAAAACAAAAGTTCTTTCCTTGGTAAACTTAAGCCGTTTATCGATCAGGGCTTTGGGCACGAAGCTGTATTCGGGATGGAGCAAATTACACGTGTTGCCCAGCCTGTCGGTGCTCCTGATAGACTGCCTTTCCCTTCATCTGCTCAGTTCGACGAAGCCATACAAAAACTGGGCTTGGGTAAAATCGACCAAGCAACAGGAAAGATACAATATTTCGCTCCTGAGCATGCGCTGTATTACGGTGCCATCAGAGATATTATCGTCCGCGAAGAAAGTACCGGTCTGGGTGCCAGAAAGAAAACATTCTTCGGCATGAAAGAACGCTGGATCGATGACAACCGTCCTAACCGTCACAATGCTGAAGCGGCCAGTTATTTCTGGGAGTTCTCATCACGTTTCCAAGGCACAAACTGGATATCAACACCAGGTCACGTGACGCTGGTGGATCGCATCAAATATTATCCAAAAGCTTGGGGAGCATATGCTTTCGGGGCGTATGATGTGAAACCGGGCGAACGCATGGTTCTGGGAGCCACGGCTAAAGATTACGCATCCCCTGAAATCAAATGGAAAAAAGGCGAAAACACAACCTGGTGGGACAACCCAGTTCGACGCTCTGTAACACGCCCGATAGTAACGCTTGCTACCGGTGGCCTGAACACTAGAGTTGGGCAAATCGTCGTAGGTGGCGGTGTTGCCGCAACAGCTCTAGGCGCAGGGGCAGAAGCCATCACGGGCCATGATTTCTTCCTGAAAGACATCGGGTACTACCCTGGTTACTACGGTTTGACGGCCGCTGATTTCGTAGCAGATAACACATGGGGTCGAATTCCTTATACTCCGGAGCTTCCCCTACAACAGGCGCGCGACTGGATTTATCACGAGGACATCACCGAAGAGCAAGTCCGTACAGCCCTTGAAGGTAAAGTTTTCAACGGTACAACACCGTTCCACACACTTCCGCAAGCGCAGCAAAATGCAATTGTTGCCCGCTTGGCAGCCGATGATGACCTCTCTGAAGATCACATCAACAGCGTATACAGAAGCGTTATCTCAGGCGGTGTAGTCGCACCTACGACAGGACCACAGGCCGGACCTCAAGCAGGGCCACAAGCTGGACCTCAAGCAGGACCACAGGCCGGACCTCAAGCTGGACCACAGGCAGGACCAACACGCAGACCAAATACAGGCCCTCAACAAAGCGGCTGGGATGCGGCCGGTAACGTCGTCAGCGACGTTGGTAATGCAGCATTCGGCTGGTTGGGTGGAGATACAACATCTTCTATCGGTAACATGCTTTCCAGCACAGCAAGCTGGTTCGGCGGCATGTTTAACAAGCTTTCCAGCGGTCAAATCCGTAACGGTGAAAAATGGTTAGCCGGTGGTATGGGTCTTATTGCCGCATTGGTCGGTACACCTATGATCCTTAGCACATTGGGTCTGGACAAAGTTCCGTTCCTTGGCTTGATCGTTGCTGCTCTTGTCTTCGGCTTTGGCGGTAAACTGGCCCATGACGTTATGACCGGTCAAGGTTCAGGCAACCACAGAACAAGAAGAACACGCACACCGGATGCCGACCATGACGGCACACCGACAGCATCCAACCCATCAGTGTTGGCACAAGACAATCCGGGTGATCCACAATATCCGTGGGAAACAATCCGTGCGGCCGACAACGACAATAACGGTACATTCGCAGTACAAATGTCCATGGACAACGACACAAGCTTCGTTGACCTGAAAGTTCTAAGTCCAAGCGAAATTTCATCTATCCCAGGTGGTGCGCAGGCTGTTATTAACGAAGCGATTGCCGAAGGTCGTTTCATCTCTAATGACCGTCTTGAAGGTATGCGTCTGGATAAATTTGAGAACTGGGACTTCACAGCCACAGAAACAGGCAAGGTTGCCCGCCCGGACAACGAAGTTGCGATTATCGCACAACGTCCCGGTGACAATGACAATTATGTTGTTCTTGAGCTGGATCAGCCAGCTTAGAGGCTATACTGTGCGTTTTAAACGCATGCCTCTTTCCCATGCTTTCCGTAAATGTTATGATTTTAGTGTGGAGAAGTGTATCCACACTCATTTCTGCGTGCCTTCCTTTTTCAATCCCCTGGGCCAATACGCCCGTAATCCGCACTGAACGACCGTTATATGACTGACGATCCAGATGATATAAAGAAAGATAGCATTAAAGGTGCGTTCCAGCCGGGCGATGCCAAGGACAAGCCATCCTTGTTTATGCCTGACGAAATGGACATCTATTGTAATAAAATAACAAAAGAAACCTTCATTTTTCATGGGAAAACAGTGGATTACGACTCTTTGGACCATATGGAATACGATCCAAAGGACTATAGTGTCGAGGTACACCTGAAAAACGGGATGATTTACGATCTTGGTGTTAAGATTCAATGGCTTTTGCGACCGTATCTGTCAAAAGCCGAAGAAGTACAGATCGTTCAAACCAAAGACGGTGAAGCCATTAACGGGACATTTATCCCGCTGATACATAAAAGTTAAAAAACGATTAAAAAACATGCGAATATCAACAGATAAACCATTGAAAAACATAAACTTTTTTCTTGTTTTGATGAATTTAACTATGCTAATATTAAAGTGTAAAAGGCGAGTAAGGGTGTTGTGGCCTTTCCAAAAAAATATGGGTATACTGCCGTTATGACAGAAGAACCCCAAACAGGAACTCCAGACAGCCCTTACACAGGTGATTTAACTGATTTCGTCTACGGGTATAATAAAGATTCACCCCTAGATATAGACGTTTCCGTTAATGAAAAGGGCAAAGTCGTATTGTTCCATAATCTGCCTTTTAAGAACGACATAGCATGGTTTGAGTTTGATTTAGGCTCATGCAAGCTGGATTTTGTACTGGATGACGGAGAAATTAGAGACGCGGGACTGCCATTAACGCAACAAATTGCTAAATACATGCAAAATAGTCACCAAATCTTAATGATTTTACTCGATAATGATACAGGAGAAGCGAAAGAGGGAAATTATATTCCGCTGATCATACATACAAAAGACTAACAAAAACAAAGAATTCCGGATAACCGGATAAAGACTAAAAGTGTATAAAAAAACATAGAGGAGTGTGAAAAATGACAACAGGTTTTATGCCATTAATGGACAAGTTCGTGGATTCTCACGATCAGTTCTCAGAAGCATCAGTTGCCGAACCCGGCGTAGATGTGGCAAGTATCGGAATCAATTTCAGCATAGGTGATGACGGCAATAACGTCGTTCAAGTATCCCATATCAATGGCGAGCTTCAGGGTGAATTTGCCCAGAAAAATGACCTTACATCAGATGCAGACTTCAAGGTTGAAGGTCCTGTAGGTGGTGATGCACCTATCGTAGGTGTCTAAGCTACTTAACCACACCAGATGCGGGTTATAACCCCCGCTTCATCGAGGTTAATATTGACGCGATTTGGGGCAAAATCCTGGGTATATGCGTCACCAGGTTTAAGAATTCTAAGAGGGCGTTCGGAATTTCCGGCGTCCTTTATTATTTGCCCCATACGATCATCATATTTACGACCGATAAATTTCGGAAATTCACACGACGGGGCAGCGTCCTCAGCCACTTGTGAGGCCGATGTCTGCTTAATCACATCGAGCATAGGGATATCCTGCAAAGCGCGCTCGCGTGCCGACACATCTCCACCAATCGCAGGTCTTTCCGCTTCGGTATCAACAATCACCGTATCACGCTTGTAAACGCCGACAATCAAGCCCAGAATAAGCACAAGAGCCAATATCACCAAGAACACCGCAGGGTTCTGCGCGCGCGGGATTGTTTGCTCCGTCAGGATAGGTCCGTTGGTTGATTGTTCTTTTGATTCTAATTTTTCGTTTTCATCGCTCATATATGAACCTTACCCGCCCTTTTATCCTTGCGCAAATCGATTCTGAATCGCGCATAGAGCTTGCATTTTGACGCGCCAGACCGTATTTCTTTCCCCCATGAGCAAACCATTAGAACACATACGTAACTTCGCGATCATCGCGCATATCGACCACGGTAAATCCACACTGGCCGACCGCCTTATTCAAACCTGCGGCGGGCTTGAGGAGCGCGAGATGTCAGAGCAAGTGCTCGACAACACCGATATCGAGCGTGAGCGCGGCATTACGATCAAGGCGCAGACTGTGCGTCTGGAATACACCGCCAAGGACGGCATTACGTATCAGCTCAATCTGATGGATACGCCGGGGCATGTGGATTTCTCCTACGAAGTTTCGCGCTCGCTCGCGTCCTGTGAAGGGTCCCTCCTCGTTGTTGACGCTTCCCAAGGGGTTGAGGCGCAAACGCTGGCGAATGTTTACCAAGCGCTGGATAACGACCATGAGATCGTGCCGGTGATCAATAAAATCGATCTGCCCGCCGCCGAGCCGGAAAAGGTAAAGACCGAGGTTGAAGATGTTATCGGGCTGGATTGTTCGGAAGCTATCTGCGCTTCGGCCAAGACGGGCGAAGGCATCGAGGACTTGCTCGAAGCGATTGTGACCAAGCTCCCTCCTCCGCATGAAGGTGATGCGGAAGCGCCGACCAAGGCGTTGCTGGTGGACTCATGGTACGATATTTATCTCGGTGTGGTGGTTCTGGTGCGTGTGATTGACGGATATTTGCGCAAGGATCAGAAAATAAAATTCATGTCGAACGGCGCAACGCGCGAGATTGACCGCGTTGGTATGTTTACGCCGAAAAAGGTCGAGCTGGATGCGCTTGGCCCGGGCGAGATGGGCTTCATCACCGCATCAATCAAGGATATCAGCGAGACGAATGTCGGGGACACGATCACGGATGAGAAAAAACCGTGTGAGGTTGCGCTGGAGGGATTCAAGCCCTCTATCCCTATGGTTTTCTGCTCGCTTTACCCCGCCGATGCGGGTGATTTCGAGAAGTTGCGCGATTCCCTCGGGCGTATCCGATTGAACGATGCCTCCATGCATTACGAGATGGAAAGCAGCCAAGCGCTTGGTCTTGGTTTCCGTTGCGGCTTCCTTGGGTTGTTGCATATGGAGATTATCCAAGAACGGCTGGAGCGCGAGTTTGACCTCGACCTTATCCCGACTGCGCCGAGCGTTGTGTATAAAATCAACCTGACCAAAGGCGATCAGATCGAGCTGTATAACCCTGTTGATCTGCCCGATGTTGTGAAGATCGCATCAATCGAGGAACCTTGGATCAAGGCGACGATCCTTGTGCCCGATGAATATCTCGGCGGGTTGTTGCAGCTCTGTCAGGAACGGCGCGGCGTGCAAATCGACCTGACTTATGTTGGCGGGCGCGCGATGCTGGTTTACCGCTTGCCGCTGAACGAAGTTGTGTTTGATTTCTATGATCGTTTGAAAAGCATCTCCAAAGGCTATGCGTCGTTTGATTACGAGCTGGACGGATACGGCGAAAATGATCTGGTGAAGCTGGAAATCCGCGTGAACGAAGAACCCGTTGATGCGCTGGCGATGATTGTTCACCGCGATAATGCTGAGTCACGCGGGCGCGGTATGTGTGAGCGTTTGAAAGACCTTATTCCGCGTCAGATGTTTAAAATCGCCATTCAAGCAGCGATCGGCGGCAAGATTATCGCACGGGAAAATGTTTCCGCGTTGCGTAAAGACGTGACCGCGAAATGTTACGGCGGGGACATATCCCGTAAGAAAAAGCTGCTGGATAAGCAGAAAAAAGGTAAGGCCAAAATGCGCCAATACGGGAATGTGGAGATCCCGCAAAGCGCGTTTATCGCCGCGCTTAAAATGGGAGATGAGTAATCGGACGCGTGTTGAAAATTTTCATCGCCCTCCTCGCTGCGACTTTGATTGTGGCAGCGCTCGCCTTTATAATCTATACCGAAACACGCCCCGAACGCCGCATCTTGGTTGAGGAAAATTACACACCGTCCGAGCGCCCGCAATCGGCTCAACCAGCGCCACACCCCGCGGATGACCTCATGACACCGATGCTGGGGGATGAGTGATTGTCTGATGGACGCGGGCACTGATATACTCGGCGGATGTTGTGGCATTTCACCGGCGCATATTAAAGTGCTTAAAGATGGGAGATAAAGAATGTCTTATTACACACTTTATGTCGATGAAAGCGGCGACGAAGGTTTAGAAACATCAAAATCAGACCAACTGTTTTTTTTAGGAGCGTATTTGGTAAAAAACAGTTTAAAAACTTCAGTTAATAATTCCATTTTAAAAATAGAAGACGCAATAAGCGCTAAAGAACTACATTTTAGCAAAATCAGAAAACATAATGAAAAAGTGTTTGCGTTTGAAGAATTCTCCAAATTGAACGTTACAATGTTTGGGCTGGTTTCTGATAAAAAACAACTAGGTTCATACAAAACTGAGGCTGAGAAAAAAAATCGATACTACAATAAAAATTTCAAATTTCTTTTGGAATGCGTAGGTCAACACTGCGAAGCTGAAAGTAAAATTGTTTCAAGCATTGTACCTGAGCACAGAAATCAGAATGATTACGGGCAACTTGCAAGGTATCTAGTGGCAGTGCGCGATGACAAAGAAGAGATAAGAAAATCTTTGCCCTATTCTGAGGGCAACTACAAACGTGCAAACTATTTGGAACATTTTAATTTTGAAAGCATTATCAAACCAGAAAAGAAGAAAGAACAACCACTGCTAAAAGTAGCCGACGGGATTTGTCACGCCTTAAGAAAACTATTCATCCCAGATGACTTAAACATTATCGAATACAGATACTTTCATGAGGTTAAAAAATTATTTCACTATTCTCGCGATGGTGAAATTTTAAACTGTGGCCTTATACCTGTACGCTCTTTTGATAAAATGCCCTTAGAAGAAAAAACTAAATGGTATTTAAGTTACTTAGAAAACATAAAAACAAGTAAATGACACCAATGACCGAAGAATTTGAAACAGACATAGAGACCGAAGCTCCACCAAAGGAAGATGCGCCCGAGGTGGGGATGTTGCCGCCGATGCGGCTTGCATTGTTTATCGCGGGCGGGATTGTGCTCGACTGGATGATCCCGTTGAATATGGGGCATGGCTGGGGCTGGCTGGGGTTATTGCTGGTTATAGCGGCGCTCACGGTCGGGAAATGGGCGATCAATACATTTAAAAAAGCCGGTACGAATGTACCGCCGAATAAACCCGCGCATTCAATCGTTCAGGGCGGGCCGTTCAAATATTCGCGCAACCCGATGTATTTGTCCTTTGTTGTTATGTATGTCGGTTTGGCCATGCTGGCCGATGCGCCGTTGATGTTATTCCTCAGTATTGGTTTGTGGTACGTGCTCGACAAAATGGTGATCGAGAAAGAGGAAGAATATCTGACCGAGAAATTCGGTGACGAATATCTTTCTTATTGCGACAAGGTACGGCGCTGGATTTAAAAACCGACTTTTTCCCGCCACCAAAATCACATACACTTTCGGGCATGAAAAGCATCCTTCTCTTGGCGCTGATGGCGCTGTTTGTTCTGTTCTCCCCCGTATCGGCGGAAGATTCCCAAAACCATGCGCATAAGCCGCAGCTCTATGATTATGACGGTGCACCCGTTGACCCTCTATGTTTTTTGAGCAATGTCGGGACGGAAGAAGCGCCCGTCTATCCCACGCGGTTTTGTCAGCATGAAGACATCGTGAATGTCGGGCAAAGCGGGATTGATGAAAGCCAATATGTCGCGGTGTCTTATGAAGAAAGTTTTTACGATGACGAGACGGAAGAGAGCATCTCGTCCTTCGGGTTTATCGGTTACCGCGCCGTTGGCATGGTTGAATATGAGGGGCAGGATTTGCTCGCGGTTGTTTTGATTGAAAACGGCGGCGGTTCGGGCACGTTTACGCAATTGATGTTGCTTGACCCCGTGCGGGATGAAGGTGAGCAAACGCTGAACTACCGCCATGTTGAAACGCTGACCACGGGTGATCGCTGCATGGGCGGCATTGCGGAAGCCAATATTGACCCCGACAGCAACGAGCTGATCTATCGCGTGCATACGACAATGGCGGATATATTTACGGTTTCAAGCGACCCCGAACGGGATATTCTGGACAGTATGGAGTATCGCAGTCTGCCTTATTGCGCCGTGTGTTGTTACGGTGAGGTGGAGTATTCTCTGGATGAATTTCGCGGTGTGTTCTTTTCGCAAGACCGTCACAAACCCGAAGAGGATTCCGGAGCCGCAAGCTGCGTTGAGGGTTTGGTCGATCTGAACGTGACGCAGGCAAAGCAATCGT
>CAYGQG010000022.1:10545-19002 GCA_964351955.1 uncultured Micavibrio sp.
CAATCGTATTTCGGCGCTGAAGATTTCGGCTTTTTCATACGGGAGCTGGAACATACCTGCCTTGGCCGTATGGAAGGCGAATAATCCATAAAGAAACCGCCCCCGCATGTGGGGGATTGCGGGGACGGCTCGCGGGCAAAAGAGATAGAAGCCTTAGTGGTGGCTATGCCCGTGTTTCTTATGGCCGTGGCCTTTACCTTTATTTTTGTATTTATACGCGTGCTTATGCTTGTGGCTTTTCTTCTTATGCGCATAAGCGTGGCGGTGACCGTCGTGATAGTGATGGTTATGGCGTTTATACGTCACGTAACGCACAGGCCGTCTGTCGCGGCGATAGTCCCTGCGGTCACGGTCACCATAGGCGATGACAATGCGGTATCCATCCTTTGACAGACCGTAGTAAAATGCCTCGCCGTTGCGGCGGTCATGGTGTCTATCATCCGCCAAAGCCTGCGTCGGATTGAGTAAGGGCATCGCGACGACAGCCGCGATCATCAGGTATTTATTTTTCATTTTAAAAGCACTCCTTTTCGCTTTCGTTGAAAGAAATGCAGCGTCATACACTCTTACGGGCGGGTTCGTGCGACCCTTCGAAAAAAGTTTAAAACCATCCGAAATTGCTGGTGTAAATGTGGTAATATGGTAATGTTAGGTCATTCAATATGGGAGAAGGTGCATGACCCTACCGGCCCGCGAAGAAACCGAGTTAGAACAGACGGTTATACCGCCCGCCAATAGTGATGCGCCCCCACCAAGCACCATTAGAAAACAGCTTGGACAGAGCTGGAATAAACTTCATCCGAATATTCAGAATCGTTTCGCCCGTGACCCTGCGCCGGGCGAAAAAATTATCTACACCGGTACGATGCATAAGGTTAGCCGTTCTCTCATGGGGGCGCTGTTTGCGCACCTGACCCGCATCATCGGTAACCCCTTAAGCCCCTATGCGGGGGAAGATGTGCCGATGGATGTGACGCTGTTTATCAAGCATGGCAAGAACGGTGTGTATTGGCAGCGCACCTATTACTACGAAGGGAAAAAGCCCTTTGTTGTGACCTCCGTCAAACGCGAAAGTGCGCGCGGCGAGATGATGGAATGTGTCGGCGGCGGATTTGGTATGTTGCTCGATGTTTATGGCGAAGATCGAGAACTGCATTTCAAAAGCTATCTGTATTTTTGCCAGATCATGGGACTGCGCATCCCCCTGCCCCACTGGTTAACGCCGGGGCAGACGCATGTCATTCACCGCGACATTGGTAATGGTGATTTTGTCTTCCGTATCGACATGACGCATAAACAGCTTGGCCGCACCTTTTACCAAGAAGGCGTATTCCGCAGAAGTAATCCATGACAAATGTTTTAGTTATCGGCGGGTACGGGAATTTCGGATCGGTGATTTCCGAACGCTTAGCAGCAGATGAACGTTTAAACGTTATCATCGCGGGACGGTCTGCGGACAAAGCCAAAACACTGGCGGCTAAACTAGATTGCGACTGGGCGCGGATTGATATTCACGATGGGTTTAGCGACAGCCTTGCCGAAATTTCTCCCGATATTGTCATTCATACCTCCGGCCCGTTTCAGGGGCAGGATTATGACGTTGCCCGTGCCTGTATCGAACAAGGGTGTCATTACATTGATCTGGCCGATGATCGGGAGTTCGTTTCGAATATCGGCGTGTTGGATAAAGCCGCGAAGGATAAAGGCGTGATGGTGATTACGGGCGCGAGCTCCGTACCGTGTCTGAGCGCCGCTGTTATGGATGAATATGCGGATCAATTCAGCGCGGTTGAAGAGATTGATTACGGCATAACAACAGCGCAGAAATCGCAGCGCGGATTAGCGACTACGCGGGCCGTCTTAAGCTATGTCGGCAAGCCGTTTACGACACTGATCGACGGACAAATGCAGGACATCTATGGCTGGCAAGGGTTGCACCGTGAGGATTATCCGCAGCTTGGCAAACGGTGGCTGAGTAATTGCAACATCCCCGATATAGGCGTTTTCCCCGCACGATATCCGTCGCTTAAAACCATCCGCTTCTATGCGGGGCTGGAGATCGGGCTCATTCATGTGGGTTTGTGGTTATTGTCTTGGCCTGTGCGGTGGTTCGGGATTAACGGTTTAGAGAAAATCGCAAAACCGATGCTCAGTGCATCCAATATGTTTGATGTGTTCGGCAGCGAGAGCAGCGCGTTTCATATGCGGCTTAGCGGCGGCGATAAAACCGGTTTGTTTACGATCATCGCGAAGAATAATCACGGACCGAACATTCCGTGCATTCCCTCCATCGTACTGGCACAAAAAATCGCGAATGGCGCGTTAAAAGACGCGGGATCGAAGCCGTGTCTTGGCATGGTTACTTTGGATGAATATAAAGCCGCGCTTAAGGGATATGACTGCGCGTTTAATTTTCTAATTCAGCAGTAGGGAAAAATTGGCCCAGAGGCAAGCGCGCCATCGCCGTAGTATTTTTCAGGTTCCCTGTCTCCCACGGTGGTCTCAGCGTTGCAGCAAGAGCATGATTTTCATCCCACAATGCTTTGGGAGTTTTGTTCGCAGAAATTTCCATGGGCAAAATTACTCTTCCGCTTTTTATGCGTCCTGCCTGCGTTCCGGCTTCATTCGCATACAGGCGCGCGTCGTACTCCACGCCTATAGTTCTGAGTGCTGCGATAACACCTGCCCTGCAATTATTGGCGTGCAACAAGTGGCTATCCTGTAGGTCAAAAGCAACGTGTTGTGCTTTTAAGTCCGCACTGAACTTCAGCATATGATTCCACTGCATCAATATTTCGTTCTCTTTTCCACGGCAGATAGCAGTCATCATCATTTTTTCAGGATTTTGCGAATGAGAGATTCCGGTACGGACATTCGGGACCATAACGCTCGTGCCCAACTCTTCTTCCCAGAAATCATCGCTGTAATTATTGAAATGCAATTGCTGAATGACTTCCGCGTTGTCATTCGCTTCCTCGACAAGCCAAAGCGCCGTGTGATGCCATGTTTCATCTACACCATCGGCAGCGCCATTGCTCATGAGCTGTTCGGTTACGTATATCGCGTATTGTGTCTCTTGTGTCATGGGTAAGATTTATATTATATTTCCATAATCAATGCAATATTTTTCATCTACCAATACTACGCGGGCCTTTCGGATCAAGCCGGAAAAACCACTAACACATTGTAAAAGCTAATTTATCTGAGAGATGAGCGCTTCATGATGGGCGGCAGGATCTTCAGCGTAGCGGTGGTCATTGGCGGCTTCGCGGGTCTCTAAAAATTCAAAGAGATCACGCGCAGATCCAGGGGTGAATCTGCTGTCATCCGGGAGGTAGATTTCAACATCCATACCTTTGAGGGCGGCTCTTGTCCCCGCCCTGCAATTTTTTGCCGTTGGGGATGCAGATGATGTAAAGGCGATGCGCGCCTTGTCTATCTCCAGCGCAGTTTCCAGACCCTTATTCCAAAGGCGCATAACATGCTCTTCATCGCCGCCGATCTGTCCGAACATTTCAGCGCGTTCAAACGGGACCAAAACCTCTCGGCGTACCGTAGATTTGATGGTCTCTTTTTGATCAAAGGTAAAAGTGAAGTGCAGTTCTTCAATCGGCGTAGGTGTTGACGGATCGGTTTCATCAACCAGCACCAGATAAGAGTGAGACTTGCCTTTCGCCTCTCCTCTTTTTATCTCATGCTCCGCCGCATATATTGACAGTTTCCGTGACATGAGCATTCTATAATACACAGTTATTGATTATGTCAAATGTTATCTTAGCCCGTATAGCCAATTAGTTAGCATTGTCATGGGCACAAAATGCGTGTTTAATTCGTTGTATGAGCAAAGATAAACAGCCAGCCCCTGAAGAACCAGTGCTAGAAACCCACGTCAGTGTTGAAAACGTGGTCGAGCGCGACATGGGTGAAGGGTTTGAAGAGCGCGTTGACCAGCTCATTGACGAAGCAGAAGCGATGCGCTTGTCTTTCATGAAGCGCCACCGTGCGCGCGGGCATATAACAACCTCATTCGGTTTGCTGAGCCTTGTCTTGGGCGCGTCGGCGTTCGGATGGTTTTTGATTGTTGATGTTAATATCATCAAGGCCGTCGGCTCGATGCTGGTTGCTTGCGCCATACCTTTATTTCTATACCTCTGGGCCGGCAGTATTCTGCAAGATTACAAACGCAGCTATAAGCGCGTGTTCCTGCCTAAACTTGCCAAAGCGCTTGGCGGATTTCAATTCCACCCCAATCGGGGCATCGGTTCTAAAATCATTTCCAAAACAGGTATCGTCCCTGCACATGAGGTCTATACGGCTGAAGATTGCTTCATGGGCAAATACCACGGGGTGAAAGTTCTGTTTTCCGAGGCACGGCTGGGTCACAAAAAAGCCTATATCGAACCGATATTCGACGGTATTTTTGTGCTGCTCGAAATTCCGAAAGGGATTATCGAAGGTCATACAATTTTGACCGCAGACAAAGAGATGGTCAAAAAATGGCGACCCACACGCTGGAAATCATTAAAGGATGTCGATGTCAAAACAGGAAACGAAGAGTGGGACCGTTTCTATGTGTATTCCGATGCACCGGATTCAGCCAAGCTGCTGATCGGGGATCGTTTGATTAAAGAATTGGCCGAGGCTGCTGATATCTTCGATGAAGCGCCGTTAAGCGCTGCGTTTTTCCGTGGGAAATTTGTCTTTCTGATGATCCCTTATAAAAAGGATATGTTCGAAGCGTCCAACATTTATATGCCCGTTTCAACAAAGCAGCATGCCTTGCAATGCAAGCGCGAGATCGAACAAATTCTGGAAATCATCGATGTGTTTGATGTGTATCAGACCGAAAGAAAAAACGCTGCCGAGGTTGAGGCCCCTGCCGATGACACCGGCCCGCCACCACCACAAGAGCCGCAGGAATAAGCGTTACTCTTTTTCCACTCTCAAAATCACCTGACCATCATTAATCATGACCGATTTTCGTGCCGTTTTGGGCAACGGAATCCCCGCGCCACGGCAATACATCATGAGTGCGGCGGCGAGAAAATCTCGCGTATATTTCACTTTCGATGATTTTTGCTGCCCCGGATTTTCAAGGTCTACAACGATCTGTGACGGATCATTTTTGATCACGCTCACCATCTTTACATAGCCGGATGGCGGGGGAAGCTTGTCCTTTTTAACGCATAAAGCGTAAAGCGCTTTATAAACCTCGTCAGGGGCAAAGATAATACGGCGGTCTTCTATCGGCATAGTTTAAAACCTTAACTGTCAATTTCCAGACGAACAATCAGAATTTTCCAATCGTTTCAGCCCCTTAAATATATACAATTTTATTTAAATATAAGTTAAATAATCGATTGTTTTTATTAGATAAAATGCCTTCCTTAATTCAGTAAATATTCACCTCACCCCCCTATTATAAATAAAAAATATAGAGGGTGTCATGAATACAAGTAAATCTGCATTAAAAGCAGAATTCGAGATAAAAACGATAGAGGGTCAAATCAAAAACTTGTGCAAGCTTATTTTCGGACAAGCGGCGGGTTCCGAAACGGGCGCAAGTGAACTTCCTCCTTATACGCATACATTGCTCAAAGATATGCTGTCGGCGTTAAACCACCGTTTATACGCGGTTAAACGCAAGAAAAACGCCTTGATGCCCGTTCCTGTATTTGAACCGGCATTTGCCATGGCATAAATTCCAAATCTTTTTCGTCTGCGCTATTCCGACCTATGGTAAAATGCTAAGACTGCGTTAGGGCATTTACTCAACCATGGTCGCATCATGAAATCGTTGAACACATCACTCTTAAGAGAAAAATTCGTTATTTCCGATCCGAAACTTGCGAATAAGAAAGACGCGGCCACAATCGCGCTCAGCAACCGTATGGTGCTCGACCTTGTTAACCCCCAAACCGACACCCATGAAACATATGTCGTTCGTGCACAGAACATGCATTCCGTCGTGAGAATGGCGGCGCATATTCTTGATGAATACAACACAAACGGACCAATTGCCGCGCGCGGATATTATAATTGGGAAAAGGCATGGGAAGAGACGCTCACCGACCATGAACAAAACTACAATCCCGAACACTGGTTGGCGATCTATCATAAAGGCCGCCGTATTTTCGCAGCAAAAGAAAACGAGGTTCATCCGTTTTTGGACATGATCGAGAAATGCGATTTCGGGAACACAGAAAATTATGATTACGCGATCCCTATGGCCGAAGAATTATTGAAGCAAACCGGCAAGCCCATCAACATGGTCTATGATGCCAATGTCGCTTTGAACGTCACCATTGAGGATAATGAGGCCCGTATCGGAGTTATTCTTCGCGGATCAAACAAGACAACCACATTCAATTTTTCAGCAAAGCCGCGATACGAAAATGATGATATCGATATTCCCCTATGCCTGAACACGGCATCACTGTTTCTCGAAGGGGTGCAGCTCGCCTTTACTGTGGGGATGAACGCACAGAAACTCAAACTCGGTATTGTCGAGCGTTTAACCGAAGAACATAAACAAACACGTGCAGAGCGAGAGCGTTTGGAAAGCTTGCAAGACGAGGCCGCCGATTTAGGAACGGTTCTGGATATTCATTACCGTCCCGAACGGCCCGATTTTTTGAAACTCGCGAGCAAAGCCGAAGCCATGGCCCGCAAGATCCTTACACCGCCCGATGATAATGATGAATGGGTAACCTAAGCCGCCATGTTTCTTAAAACATAGTGCAGGATGCCGCCATTAACGTAGTATTCGACCTCATCCAACGTATCCAAACGACAGAGCAGCGTAGCCTCTTCGGTTTTACCGTCGGGGTAATGCACCGTCATAATGATGTCTTGTTTGGGTTTTAAGCCCCCTTCAATGCCTTTGATGTCGAATGTCTCCTCACCAGTAAGGCCCAGCGTTTGACGGCTGACACCATCCTTAAACTGCAAAGGCAGCACACCCATACCGATCAGGTTCGAACGGTGGATACGCTCATAGCTTTCGGCAACGACAGCTTTAACGCCAAGCAAGCGCGTACCTTTCGCGGCCCAGTCACGCGATGAACCTGTACCGTATTCCTTACCGGCGATAACGACCAATTGTGTGCCGTCTTCTTTATACTTCATGGCGGCTTCGTAAATGCTCATTTCTTCGCCGCTTGGAATATATTTTGTGTAACCGCCTTCGGTATCCGGCACCATCTCGTTGCGGATACGGATATTGGCGAATGTTCCGCGTGTCATCACACGGTCATTACCACGGCGTGAACCATAAGAGTTAAAATCCGCAGGGCGCACCTGATGTTCAACCAGATATTTACCCGCCGGATGTTCGGAACGGAATGAACCCGCAGGCGAAATGTGGTCAGTCGTCACGGAATCACCGAGAATAGCCAGCGGCCGCGCGCCTTTTACATTATGCAGATCGGCGGGCTTCATGCCCATACCATCGAAAAATGGAGGGTTCTGGATATAGGTGGAGCTGTCCTGCCAGTCATAGGTTTCTCCGCTTGCGGAACCGCCGATGGCTTGCCATTCCTTCGTGCCCTTAAACACGTCAGCATAACGATCCGTGAACATTTCGGGGGTCAGACAATCGCGGATCAAATCCTGAATTTCCGCATTGGTTGGCCAGATGTCTTTCATATACACATCATTACCGTCTTTATCCTGACCCAGCGGCTCCTTATAGAGGTCTACTTTCATAGAACCCGCCAGCGCATAGGCAACCACCAATGGCGGCGATGCGAGGTAGTTGGATTTTACGTGCGGCGAGATACGCCCTTCGAAGTTTCTGTTCCCCGACAAGACGGAGGTGACGTTTAAATCACCCGCATCAACGGCATCGCCAATCGGGCCGGGTAACGGACCGGAGTTACCGATACAGGTCGTGCAACCATAACCGACCGTATTAAAACCAAGCGCATTCAAGTCTTCGGTCAAATTCGCCTTATCGAGATATTCGGTCACGACCTGAGAACCGGGCGCGAGGGATGTTTTCACCCATGGCTTGACCTGCAAACCCTTCTCGCGGGCTTTACGCGCCACAAGGCCGGCACCGATCATCACGGCGGGGTTGGATGTATTCGTACATGATGTAATCGCGGCAATGACCGTATCGCCATTAGCCAGCTCATAATCTTCACCTTCAACAGGCACTGATTTTTCTTCAGGACAAACCTTAGAGAACCCCTCGACAGCTTCGGAAAGGAGGATTTTATCCTGCGGGCGTTTTGGCCCCGCGATGGATGGCTCAACATCAGCCAGATCCAGATGCAGTGTATCTGTGAATTCAGGATCAGGCGTATTACTATCGCGCCACATGCCTTGCTCTTTCGCATAGGCTTCGACGATTTTCACGCGGTGTTCGTCCCGCCCCGTAACGCGCAGATATTTCAATGTCTCTTCGTCAATCGGGAAGAAACCACAGGTCGAACCGAATTCAGGTGCCATGTT